>DATIQP010000704.1:0-2546 GCA_035470765.1 Polyangiaceae bacterium
TCGGTGCGCACGCGCTCGCCGCGCGACTTCGGCCTCGGCAAGCACAAGAGCGTCGACGATACGCCCTACGGCGGCGGGTCGGGGATGGTGATGCGCGTGGACGTGCTCGTCGCGTGCATGGAGTCGCTGGACGACGAGAGCCCGCGGGCGCATCGGGTGCTGCTCACGCCGCAGGGGAGACGCCTCGACCAGGGCAAGGTGATCGAGCTCTCGCAGCGGCCCGCGCTGATGCTCGTGTGCGGGCGCTACGAGGGGTTCGACGAGCGCGTCCGCAAGTACACGGACGAGGAAATCTCGCTCGGAGACTTCGTGATGACCGGCGGCGAGGTCGCGGCGATGGCGGTGATCGAGAGCGTCGTGCGCCTGCTTCCCGGCGTGCTCGGCAACGTCGAGTCGACGCGCGAGGAGTCGCACAGCCCGGAGACCGAGGGCCTGCTGGAATATCCGCAGTACACGCGGCCGGCGGAGTTCCGGGGGGACGGCGTTCCGGCCGAGCTCGTGAGCGGCAACCACGCGCAGATCGCGGCGTGGCGC
The DNA here is from genome assembly GCA_035470765.1 of Polyangiaceae bacterium. Lineage (GTDB taxonomy): Bacteria > Myxococcota_A > Polyangia > Polyangiales > Polyangiaceae > DASXHD01. The sequence goes on from DATIQP010000704.1 coordinate 535, forward strand.
AAGGAGCAGTCGCGGCTGCGCACGGCGGCGAGGCGGCCGGATTTGCTCTCGCGGAAGAAGGAATCGTGAGACGAGTCGCGATCGCGCTGGTGCATTACCCGGTGCTCGACGCGCAGGGCGCGATCGTGACGAGCGCGGTCACGAACCTAGACGTGCACGATCTGTCGCGGAGCGCGAAGACCTACGGGATGAGCGACTACTTCGTCGTCACGCCGATCGAGGCGCAGCGCGAGCTGGTCGGGAAGATCTGCAAGCACTGGGCGGAGGGCTCGAGCGGGCGGCGCATCCCGGCGCGCAAGGAGGCGCTCGCGCTGGTGCGCATCGTGGCGTCGCTCGAGGACGCCGCCGCGGCGATGGGCGGCCGCGACGCGGTCGAGGTATGGACGACGGGCGCACGGGCGGACGGCGCGAGCCTGACGATGGCCGAGGCGCGCGGGCGGCTCGAGGGGGAAGGCAAGGGGATCCTGATCGTGTACGGGACGGCGTGGGGGCTGCCGCCCGAGGTGCACGCGGGCGCGGACGCGCGTCTGGCGCCGATCGTCGGGGCGCGCGCGACCGGGTACAACCACCTGAGCGTGCGGTCGGCGTGCGCGATCTACGCGGATAGGTTGCTCGGGCAGAGAGAGTGAGAGGAAGGGAGTCGGAGTCAGCGTCCCAGGATGCGGGCGGCTTCCGCGGTGTAGGCGCTCCCGGCGCGTTCGACGAGGGGAGGGAGGACGGCGAGGCCGCCGGGGCGCGCGGCGCGCGCCTCGACGAGGGCGACCCGCGCGGGGTGGGAGGCCGTGGCGTGGACGAAACGCAGGCGCTTGGGGTGAAGGCCGCGGGCCGCGAGCGTGGAGAGCAGGCGCGCGAGGTCGGGCGCGGGGTAGACGAAGCACGCGCGGCCGCGCGGGGCGAGGGCTTCGCGCGCGGCTCGCACGAAGCGCTCGAGGGAGCCGATGCGGGCGCGGGCGTCTCCCTTGGGGAGGCGCGACGTCCCCGGCTCCGAGTAGGGCGGGTTGCACACGACCAGCGACGCGCTCGAGCGGTGCGTTCGTGCGGCGTCGAGCGCATCCTCGCACACCACGCGCGCTCTCTCTCCGAAGCCGTTGGCCCCGGCGTTCCCGCGCGCGAGCGCGCACGCACGCTCGTCGTCGTCGACGAGCACGGCCCGCTCCGCCGAGCCCGTCGCGAGCATGACCAAGGCCACGGCGCCCACGCCCGCGCCGAGGTCCATCGTGACGCCGCGCGCGCGCCCCGCGAAGTCCGCGAGCAAGAGCGCGTCCGCGTTGACGCGGTAGCCCAGTCCGCGAGCGGGCTGCGACAGCACGACGCGTCCCCCGAAGATCGCGTCGCGCGTCACCGCACCCCGCGCCGCCGGATCAGTCCTGCTGATACGGCCTCCGCCCGCGGAGCGAGAGCGCCGTCACCGCGCCGGGATACACCTGCACCGTGTACGCGCCGATCAGAGTCCGCTGTCCGTTGAGCAGACCCACCGCGCTGATGTGGATCGGCACGCCGGTCGGGTAGTTCAGCGCGCCGAACAGCCCGAGCTTGCTGGTGCCGTCCGTCTGGGTCTTGTCGGGCAGCGGGTTCGTCTCGTCCGCGTTGAAGTAGAACATGTCGCCCTCGGGCCGGACGTCCGTGTTGACCGTCGCGTTGGCGAGGCGCACGTCGCCGCAGTCGTGGACCTCGCCCGCGAGCAGGCCCTTGTCGGGCTTGATGGTGAAGCCGCCCGCCGCCGACGCCACCGTGTTGACGTCGGTCGCCGCGACCGTGCTCGCGTCGTAGCTCACGGTGGACACGCCGGCGTCGCTCTGCGCGACGGTGCCGTTGGCGAAGTAGATGTTGTAGTCGTAGAGGTCGGCCCATTTCTGCGACCCGGTGGCGTCCGACGTCTTGATGATGAGAGGCGTCTCCGTCGGCACGTTGGCGATGCTGTACGAACGCAGCGAGCAGCCCTGGGTCGGGCACTTCGACGACCATGTCGGCAGCGGCATGAGCGGCGGGTCCGTCGTGTCGTTCGCCACCGT
>DATIQP010000705.1:0-3764 GCA_035470765.1 Polyangiaceae bacterium
AACCGCTTCGAGGTCGAGGAGCTCCCGCCCGCGAACCTCAAGGGCAAAGAGAAGCCGCTGCGCATCTTCAACATCAAGCGCGAGAAGCCGAGCGCGGCGGCGCGGTGAGGCCATGAGGCTGGGGCGTGGCGCGCTCGCTGCCGCCGTGGTGGCATCGCTGGGGGCCGCGTCCTCGCTACGCTGCTCGTCCGGCAACGCGGACACGTGCGACGCCGACTGCATCGACGTCGTCCCCGCGCCGCTCGCCGTGGCGCTCACGCCGGCCGAGGTCTACGCCAAGATCGGTGACGTGCCGACCGTGAAGGTCTCGCTCGGGCGCGGGCCCGGCGGTGACGGCGACGTGGTCATGAGCGTCTCCGGGGCGAGCGGCGTGAGCGCCGATCCGCTCACGATCGCCGCGAAAGACACGACCGGCACGCTGGTCCTGCACGTCGATCCGAACGCGTTCCCGCAGGGCGACGCGACGCTCACGGTGAACGCGCAGGCGACCTCGGCGACGGCTTCGGCGACCCTCACGCTCCACGTGGCGGGAGCCTCCGGCGCCCTGGACACGTCGTTCGGCGCCGGCGGCGTGGTCGACCTCACGCAGGGCGCCGGCAACGACACGGCGAGCGCGCTCGTCGCGCTGCAGGACACCATCCTCGTCGGCGGCACGCGCGTGACCGCTGGAGACGCAGGCGCCTCCTCGTCGATGATGCTCGCGCGCCTCGCCGCTACCAACGGCGCCCTCGACAACACCTTCGGCTCGGGCGGATTCACCTCCGCGCCCGGAGAGCTCGCCTCGATCGCGCCGCTCTCCGACGGCCGGGTCTTCGCCGTCGGCGACCTGCGCGAAACGAAGGCGAGCATCGCGGCCTATCGCTTCCTCGCGAGCGGCGCGCTCGACCCCTCCTACACGGTCGTCACCTCGCTCTCGGGCGGCGACGACCTCGCGCGCTCCGGGGCCGTCCAGCCCGGCGGCCAGCTCGTCGTCGCAGGCTCCGCGGGCGACGCCGGCGCCCTGGCCCTTGCAAGATACACGCAATCCCCTCCCCTCCCCGACGCCGCCCCCGACGCCGTCTCCGACTCTGCCTCCTACTCTGCCTCCGACTCTGCCTCCGACGCCGACTCCGACTCCGCCTCCGAGGCCGGCCCCACCTCCGTCCTCGACCCCACCTTCGGCGACGGCGGCGTCGTCCTCTCCCTGCTCCCCAAGCCGCGCGCCCAGGCCAACGCCCTGCTCGTCGCCGCCGACGGCAGCCTCTACGCCCTTGGGTTCCAGCGCGACACGAGCACGGACCTGGTCGCCCTCCACTACGGCCCCAACGGCGCGCCCGACCCGTCCTTCGCCGACGGCGGGCTCCTGAGCGTGCCGCTCGCCAGCACCGCCGGCGCGACCGCCGCGTTGCTGCAACCCGACGGGTCGATCGTGATCGCGAGCGACGACGCGAACGTCGCACGCGTCGTCCGCGTCTTGCCGGGCGGCGCCCTCGACACCTCCTTCGCGACGGCGGCCTTCGCGACGAGCACACGCGCCCTCGCCATTGCGCGCGATCCCGCGACCGGCGCGCTGCTCGTGGGCGGCTCGAGCGGGACGCAGTGCCTGCTCGCCCGCCTGCAGCCCGGTGGCGCACTCGACCCGGCGTTCGCCTCCCAGGGCGTCCTCGCCATCACGCGCGGCGACGTGTGCTCCGTCGCCGCGGTCGGCGTCCAGGACGACGGTCGCATCGTCGTCGCTCAGACCGTCACGACGGGCGGCGCCTCGTCCGTCGTGGTCGCGCGCTACTGGCCCTGATCCGAAGCCAAGCAAAGCGCAGGCTCACGTCGGCGTGCTAGTTGCACGCCGATTGGGAAAGGCGTGGTAAAAGCGGAGGCCGCATGGCGTCGTTCGTTCTGCCCTTCGAGAAACCCGTCGTCGACCTGCTCGGCCGCGTCCGCGAGCTGCGCGATCTCGCGCAGGAGAACGACGACGACGCCCGCCTGCGCGACGAGCTGCGCCGCCTCGAGGAGAAGACCGGGCGCGTAGCCAAGGAGCTCTTCGCCAGCCTGACGCCGTGGCAGAAGGTCCAGCTCTCGCGCCACCCGAACCGGCCCTACACCCTCGACTACATCGAGCGCATCATCGAGGACTTCGTCGAGATGCACGGCGACCGCCGCTTCGGAGACGACCCCGCCATCGTCGCGGGCGTCGGGCGATTCCGCGGGCGCAGCGTCGTCGTCGTCGGCCACCAGAAGGGCCGTTCGACCAAGGAGAAGGTCACGCGCAACTTCGGCCAGGCGCACCCCGAGGGCAACCGCAAGGCGCTGCGCATGTACGAGCTCGCCGAGCGGTTCGGCCTTCCGGTGCTCACCTTCATCGACAAGCCCGGCGCTTACCCGGGCATCGGAGCCGAGGAGCGCGGGCAGAGCGAGGCCATCGGCGCGTGCCTCGCCGCGATGGCTCGCGCGAAGGTGCCCATCGTCGCCACCATCATCGGCGAGGGCGGCAGCGGCGGGGCGCTCGCGCTCGGGGTCGCCAACCGCGTGCTCGTGCTCGAGTACGGCACCTACAGCGTGATCAGCCCCGAGGGGTGCGCGTCGATCCTCTGGAAGGACGGCACCAAGTCGGACATCGCCGCCGAGCGCATGAAGATGACCGCCCCGGACCTGCTGCGCCTCAAGGTCGTCGATCGCATCGTGGACGAGCCCGCGGGCGGCGCGCACCAGGATCCGGACGCCGCCGCGCGGCTCGTGGCGAAGGCCATCTCCGACGCGCTGCGAGGGCTGCTGCGCATGACGCCGGACGAGCTCGCCGAGGATCGCTATGCGCGCTTCCGCGCCATCGGCGCCTTCCTCGCGTGACGAAGGCCAGCGAAGCGCAGCCAAGCGTCGGCGTGCGACCTGCACGCCGACGGAGCCGCCTCTTCCCGAGTCGTTCGGTGACGGCGTCGTGGGCGGCGCTCGTCGCGGTCGACCTCGTCGGGCGGGCGGGCTTCTTGCTGCCGCGCCTGGAGACGCTGCGGGGGCTGTGCAACTACGCCGCTGCGAGCCTCGCGCTGTGGATCGTGTTGCGCCTGGTGTTCATGGTCCGGCCCCGGCCTCGCGTCGCGCTCTTCGCTGCCTTCGTCGCCGCGCCCATGGCGATTCAGTGGGGGATGTTCCGCGCGTACGGCCAGTTCATCGAGCCGACCGATCTCGTCGAGCTCGCCGACTCGCCCCGCGTGGCGCTCTCCGCGATCGCGACCGGCGCGGGCAGCTACGGCATCGGGGCCTTCTTCGTCGGTCTTTTGGCGATGGCGTGCGCGTGGCTGCTCCCGCCCGAGGCGCGCCCGCTCCGGGCCCGCTGGGCCGTCCCCGCCTCGGCGGCGCTCTCCCTGAGCTTCGCGCTGGGCGCGAGCTACTGGCGAGCATCTCCCACGCTCGAGCACTCGCAGCCCGCCTTCGGCTGCACCGTCGCGGGCCTCTTGCACCGGGCCACGGTGCTCTCGCGCGCCGGAGCGCACGTCTCGGTGCCCCCGATGCCGTCGCCCGCCCCGAGGCCCAACATCGTGCTCATCGTGGGCGAGTCGCTCGCCGCGAGCCACCTTGGCCTCTACGGCTACGCGCGCGACACGTCTCCTCGCCTTCAGGCTCTCGCGGACGCCCACGAGCTCGTGGCGTTTCGCGACGCGACGGTCATGGGGCCCAACACGCGCACGAGCGTCCCCTACATCCTCACGGGCCTCGAGGGCCCCGACGCCGGCGGGCGCATCTTCCGTGCGCCGACGGTGATCGAGTACGCCAAGGCGCGCGGCTACCACACCGCC
>DATIQP010000706.1:0-5781 GCA_035470765.1 Polyangiaceae bacterium
GCCCGCGGAGGGCGGCTTGTGCGCGTCCTTCGCGGCGACCTGCGCGTCGCGCTGGCGATCGAGCTCGTTCTGCTTCTCGATGAGCGGCTCGATCGCCGACTCCCAGCCCTCCGGCACGACCGACCACCACGGCGACACGAAGCCGAACCAGCTCCCGTCCTCGTTCATCCACACGCGCGTCGGCAGCAGATCGAGGCCCGTGATGGCGTAGCCCACGAGGTGGCGGGCCTCCTTGCCCGCGGAACGCGTGACCGTGGCGTCGCCGGTCTTCTCGAGGCGCGCCTGCCCGCCGGGGAGCAGCGGCAGGGTGCCGCCGGCCTTGACGAGCGCCTGCACGAGCCACCCGTACGTGTCGGGCAGATCGGCCATCGGCACGAAGAACGCGGGGCCCTTCACGTCGCGCTCGCCCCCCTCCTCGTGGCTCTTCCACTTCACGTGCTCGCCCTGCCGCGCGAAGGCCTCGTCGACCGCCGTTCCCATCGTGTGGTGCCCCTTCGCGTCGAGCGAGGCGATCGTCCCGTCGGGCGCGAGGTGGACCGTCGCGTCCGTGTGCGGCCCGCGGCCGTTCTCGAGCACGTCGAGCGTCACGGTGATGGTGCCGTCGGGAGCGACGGCGGTGACGCTGGTCCCCGAGCGGCGCGAGAGCGAGACCACGACGCGCTTGTCCACCTTGGGCACGGCGGCGCTCGGCGGCGCGGCGCTCGCGGGCGCGGTCGCGGTGGGCCGCAGCGGCGGAATCGGGGGTTCGGCCGGCTGGCGGCACGAGAAGGCGAACGCGACGACGGAGAAAGCGAGCAGGCCCTTGCGCATGAGGCACGCTTACGCCACGCCGGGACCGCGTCAAGCCTCGCGCGTGGTATCGTGTGCGCATGAGGCGAAGCGTCCGCTGGGTGCTCGGCGTATCCGTGCTCGTCGTCACGAGCTGGATGACCTGGGACAACGTCCTGTCCGACGAGGATCCGATCAAGGCGCTCGCAGAGAAGGCCGCCTGCACGTTGAAGAAGTGCGAGGAGCAGCACGGCATCACGAGGATGGAGCGCACGCCGATCGGGCAGTCGTTCTCCTACACGTGGCGCGACGGCACCGTCTCGGTCGACTGCCATCGCGAGTACTACGTCGTCGGCACGCGAAGCTGCACCGCCCACTGAGCCCGGCCGCCCGCATGAGCCGCGCCGCAGCGGGGCGGTGGCGAGCGCGAGGCCCGGTGGTTAAGTTCCAAGCACATTCGTTTGCGCCGTCGCGCGTCCGGCTCAGCCTCCGCGCGCGGCCGAGACAAGGAGTGCGCAAGATGGAAACCGCAGGCGAAGCGAACCTCCGCGAGCCGCGGATGATTCCGATGCTCGTGGCCTCCTACCGGGCGCTGCCGACCTGGAAGAAGGTCTTGACGGTGCTCTCGACCCTCTTCATCTGGCCGTGGATGCTGTTCATCGCGACCCTCATGGTCCTGTCGTCCGTCCCCATCTTCCTGTACGGCAGGTGGGAAGGCGATCTCGGCAAGAGGCCGGTTTTGCGCGGGGCGAAGAACCTCGTCCAGCACCGGCGCAAGCTCACTCATCAGTATTACGCGGCTTGACCGGCTGGCCGGCTTGGCGGGGCACGATCTCTTCCCGCGTGAGCACGCCGTCGTGATTTCGATCGATGGCGCGAAGCAGGAGATCGGCCACGATGGGTGACGGGGGCTCGTGGTTGTTCTTCGCGATCGCCTCCTCGAGCTCGCGCTCGCCGACGACACCGTCGTGGTCGCTGTCGACGGCGTCGAAGCCGCCGAGCTGATCCCAGAGCGCCATCGAGAAGGCGTCGACGAGCACCTGCTTGACGTCGCGTCCGCTGTTCGCCGGCGGCACCTCGTCGGGGTGCTCGGCCGCGAACCTCACGAGCGGCCCGACGTGGTCGAGCCCCGTGAAGAGGTTGCGGATCAGCGCGACCCGGTACTCGCGATCGGGATCGACGGGGGCGCCGGCGATCGCCTCGACCGCGCCGCCCGCGCCGATCTGGACGCGGTCGTCGACCTGCAAGAACCCCGCGTACTCCGTGGGAGCGTGGGCGCGCGACGCGGCGACGGCCTCCGCCACGACCCGGCCGGGCAGGGTCGCGACGACCACCTCGTTGTCGAACGGGACCTCCGTCTTGAGGTCGCCGTAGGTGACGCGATCGCGATACTCGCGGGCTCCGCGGATCCCGCCGCCGTTGAAGAGGCAGGCCTGCGCGCCGAGCTCGTCGCGCAGGCGCGAGCAGACCAGCGTCCCCATCGACGTCTGCCGGGCGCGCGTTCCCACCGAGCTGAGTGTCTCGCCCGGCGCGAGCGTCACGAGCGTGGCGTGCTCGAGCGCGTGCACGGGCCGCATGTGCGCCTCGATCAGCGCGCGCAGCGCTGCGTCCTCCGGGTAGCGAGCGACGTCGTCGAGGCGAACCGCCACCTCCGGCGCGTCCGGGCGGCCTGCGGGTGGCGCGGCGGCGGGCCAGCGCAGGTCGACGACGGCGGCGTGGACGGCGTCGCTGCCGGCCTTCACGATCCAGGTCGCGCCGCGCTGTTCGAGGTGAACGTCGTGCTCGTGCCCTCCGACGATCACTGGCCAGCCGTCTCGCGCGAGCTCCCGGTCGGCGTCGAGGCTCTGGTGCGTGATGGGGATGACGGTAGCGCAGCCGAAATCCTCCAAGAGTCGCGTCGCCTCGCGCCGGACGGCGGCGTTCGGCGGCTCGAGCACCGCCCCGCCGAACGGTTTACGCCGATAAACGACGTCGTCGTCCATCACCACGCCGAGGAGGCCCACGCGCACGTTCCGGGCGGCCTGGCTCGACGCCACTTCCGCGACGTCCCAGCGCGGCAGATCCGCGAAACCGTGGACGTTCGTGCCAATCCACTTCGCGTGCAGCTCGCGCACGCGGGCGAGAAGCTCCCCGGTAGGGATGTCGTCCTCGTGGTTGCCGAGGATGACGTGCGTGACGCCGACCGCGTTCATGCACGCCACCATCCCGCGACCGCTGTCGAGGCTGGAGAGGAGGCTCGGCGCCACGAAGTCGCCCGCCAGGATTACAAGCGTCACGTCGGCGGGGTCGGTGCGCGTGTGGTGGAGGACGAGGTTGCGCAGGCGCGGAAGGTTCTCGAGCGTGTAGACGTCGTTGATGGAGAGGATGCGAAGCGTCGGACCTCGAGCTGCCATGGCCGCCAGTCTAGCAGCGACGCAATCCTTGCATCGTGCATGCAAGGACCGGGGGTCGCGGGAAGGAGGCGGGGCGGGGTTTCCCGGCACGGCGTGCACGGCATCGTTCGTGCTCGGGCCACTCTGTCGATGGGCGACGCTCACCGAATCCACTGCTACGAGTACGTCAACCGTCCTTACGAAGAGATCAGCGAGGAGCTCGTCCTCGGGGCCGTGGGCATCTTTCAGCGCGCGACCAGCAGCGCGGCGGTGCGGGCCACCTCGCTCGTCAGCAAGCTCAAGGTGACGATCGCCGGGCTCGAGGTGGGCAAGAACGTCGTCGTGCGGGTCTTGCGGGTCGACCGCCACGCGAAGGTCGGCCAGACCCTGTCGGAGGCGACCCGGCTCGAGCTCGAGTGGCACGCCGAGACTGGACGCGCCCTGTTCCCTTCGATGCACGCCGCCCTCACCGCGTACCCGCTCTCGCCCAGCGACACGCAGCTCGACCTGGAGGGCGAGTACGACCCTCCCCTCGGCATCCTCGGCGACGTCGCCGACCGCCTGCTGGGCCACCGCATCGCGGAGGCGTCGGTGCACCAGTTCCTGCAAGACGTCGCCGGCCGGCTCGCCGCCGAGCAATGACGGCCGGGTTGGGGCTTGGCGCCGCACGAGAGTCGTTGTACGCGGCGGGGATGCTCATTCGACCTGCGGCAGTGATCAAGCTCGCCACGTTCGCCCTCGCCCTCGTCACCTGCTCGGCGATCGTCGCCGCGTGCGGAGGAGGCGCGACGCCCGAGTCGACGGCGCCGCCCCCCGCGGGGAGCCAGGCTCCTGCCGCCAGCGCGTCCGCCTCGCAGACGCCCCAGCAGCCCGCGGCCGACCCCGCGGCGAAGCTCGAGGCGCAGCGAGACGCCTTCGTCTCCAAGTGCATGGGGCAAGGCGCCAGCGTGACCAAGGAGTACTGCGAGTGCGGCTTCGACCAGTTCAAGGCGGTCTTCAAGGGCGTCGACCTCGACAAGACCGAGCCGACGAAGGAGCAGTACGCGCAGGTCAAGACCAAGACCGTCGCGGCTTGCGCGGACAAGCTGTCCGAGGCGACGATCAAGACGAGCTTCGTCTCGAGCTGCAGCAGCTCCGACGCTCGGATGAACGGCTACTGCGAGTGCGCGTGGACGTCGCTGCGAAAGACGCTCTCGCTGGGCGACTTCGCCACCGACTTCGCCGGGCCGCGCTTCGACGACGCCAAGAAGCGCATGGTCGACGAGTGCAAGGGCAAGATGCCGGAGGCCGTCGTGAAGGGCATCTTCGTCGAGTCGTGCACCAAGCAGAGCGGCGACGCGAAGGCCTGCGAGTGCATGTGGAAGAAGGTGCGGGCGAAGTACTCCGCGGCAGAAATTGCCGGTGGCGTCGCCGACGTGAAGTCGGTGCCCGTCGCCGAGTGCAAGAAGAAGTGATGTAATGCGCGGATGCTCCGTCGACGCATCCGCGCGTGCACGCTCTCGGTCCTCGCGCTCGGCGTGCTGACGCCGGGCGAGTCGCGCGCTCACTTCGAGCTCCAGTCGCCGCCGTCCTGGATGAGTCAGGACTCGCTGGGCTCGCCGCAGAAGCTCGGGCCGTGCGGCGACGAGGGCGGCGGCACGCCGACGGGGATCGTCACGGCGTACCAGTCCGGCCAGACCGTCACCGTCACGATCAACGAGCTGATCTTCCACCCGGGCCACTACCGCATCGCCCTCTCGGTCAACGATCGGAGCGAGCTGCCCGCCGAGCCCGCCGTCGACGCCGGCGCCAACACGCCCTGCGGAACCGCGGCCATCGAGAACCCGCCGGTCTTCCCGGTCCTCGCCGACGACGTCTTCGACCACACGGCGCCGTTCAGCGGCCCGCAGTCGATCCAGATCACGCTGCCGTCGAACGTGACCTGCACGCACTGCACGCTGCAGATCATCGAGTTCATGTCCAACCACCCGCTCAACAACCCGGGCGGCTGCTTCTACCACCACTGCGCGGACATCTCCTTGCAGACTACACCCATCGTCGACGCCGGCCCTGGCCTCGACGCCGCGACCACGCCCGACGCGGGCGGCGTGGACGGCGGCGCCGGGGATCCGACGCAGGGCGGCTGCAGCTGCACGGTCGCCGAGCCGCGGACACCGGCCGCGGGCGGGCTCGCCGCCGCGATCGGGCTCACCCTGCTCGCACGCCGCCGTCGATCGCGGCGCGCAGGCGCGGCAGCGCGCTCGGCCGCGTCCGCTGCACGAACGCGATGAGCTTCTCGCGGACCTCGCACCGGAGGTTCCAGAGGTCGTCCGCGTTCTTCGCGCTCACGAGCAGGCGCACGAGCATCGTCCGCTCGCCCGCCTCGGTGACCTGCACGCTCGATTCGCTCTTGTCCCAGTAGGTCGAATCCACCAGCACGCGCTCCATCTCGGCGCGCACGTCGTCGACGGCGACGCTGTAGTCTAGCCGCAGCTCCACGGTGCCGAGCAGGTTCGCCGAGGACGCGCGCGTCCAGTTCTGGAAGGGCTTGTCGAGGAAGTACTGGATCGGCAAGACCAGCCGGCGCAAATCCCAGAGGCGGACGACGACGTACGTCAGCGCGATCTCCTCGACGTTGCCCGACTCGCCCTCCACCACGACG
>DATIQP010000707.1:0-3860 GCA_035470765.1 Polyangiaceae bacterium
GTGGACGGCGTCACGGGGTGGCGGTGGTAGAAGTACGTGAAGGGGCCGCCGAAGCCCCCGCGCGTGAACATCTCCTCGTAGAAGAGCTTGCCCGCGTCGTCGCGGAACGCGGTGTGCGGCTTCGGCGGGAGGATGCCCGAGAACCGCCGCTCGATCATGTCTGCGCCTTGCCGGGCGTGTCGTTCGACTGGAACCGCTCGATGCTCTCGAAGAGGGCGCGGAAGTTTCCGTAGCCGAAGCCCTTGTCGCCCGCGCGCTGGATGATCTCGTAGAAGAACGGACCGGCGCGCTCGTCGTCGTACATCGCCTTGGCTTCGCGCATGAAGATCTGCAGCATGTACTTGTCGTCCTGCCCGTCGAGGAGGATCTGCAAGCGCTCGAGCTCCTCGAGGTGCTCCTTGACGTTCGTGATGCCGAGCTTGGCGAGGCGCTCGGGCAGGGCGCGGTAGTAGGCCGGGGGCGTGTCCATGAAATCGACGCCGCGCCGCATGAGATCCTCGACCGTGGGGATGATGGAGTCGACGCCGAAGGCGACGTGCTGCACGCCGGGCCCGCGGTTGTCCTCGACGAACTTCCAGATCTGCGACTCGCGGAAGGCGGGGCGGAGCGGCTCGTTGGTAGCGAACTTGATCTCGCTCTCGGGGTCCCACATCACGATGGACTTGAGGCCGGAGCCGGAGAGCGTGTGGCTGACGTCCTGGGTGTGGAACTGGATCTCCCAGAAGGGCTCGAAGCCGAGCACTTCCTTGTAGAACGCAATGATCGGCTGCATCGTGAGGCCGTTCGACGTGACGTGGTCGACGGCCTGGATGCCGTAGCGGTTCTCGGGCTTGGCGGAGTGGCCGGCGCCGCTGTCGACGAAGCCGGGCGCGAACGCGCGGTAGTCGTTGCGCTCGATGAAGCGGAAGGCGACGTCGCCGAGGGGCGTGGCGATCTCGACGCTGCGGTAGGTGCCGCCGCGCTCGTCCTTGTCCTCGAGGGGGTCGGCGAGGAGGGTGCCGCCGTGCGCCTCGAGGTAGGCGATGGCGTGGTCGAGGTTCTTCACGCGGAAGCCGAGGCTCATGACGCCCGCCGGGTGGCGACGGAGGAAGCGGGCCGCCTTGCTTCCCTGGCTGAGGGGCGCCGAGACGACGACGCGCGCGTCACCGGCGCCGAAGACCACGGACTGTTGTCCGCCGCGCGCGGTGAGCTCGTCGCTCGCGCGCGCGACCTCCTTGAAGTCGAGCACGTCGGAGTAGAACCTCCTCGAGCGGTCGAGGTTCTCGACGACGAAGTGATACGAGTCGTAGCCCAGCAGGCCGAGGCGATCCTTGGCGGTCATGCGCGGGAGCTTGCCACACTCCTCAGCGCAGGACGACCTCGAACGCGACGACGACGGCATCCTCGAGCTTGATCGCGCCGAGCGGGACGCGAACCTTGCCGGTGCCGAGCGCCGCGAGGGAGAGCTCGCAGCGACCGCGCACCGTCGTCGTCTCGCCTGCCCGCTCGATGCGGACCGGGACCTCGAGCGTCTGGGTGCGCGCCGCACGGACCGTGACGGTCGCGCGCGCAGCGTCCGCGCTCGCGATGCTGGCCTCGACCACCACCTCCGAGAGCCGCTCGAAGACCTCGGTGCGGATGCGCTCCTCGATGTCGCGCGCGTCCTTCGGCGAGGGGTCGTGCCACTCGGAGGTGCCGTGGCGGCGCGACTCGGCGACCCGCATGGACGCCGGCGCGAAGCGCGCGATGCAGCGCAGCCCGTCCTCGCTCTCGCCCGACGCGATGGGGGCCTCGATGCGCAGGTCGTGCGCGGCGGCGGCGAGCAGGCCGCGCGCGGCGGTCTCGATCGTGACGTGGCTCTCCGTGGGGAGGATCCGCATGAGCGCACTCTAGTGCACCCAGGTCAGGCGACTCCAGTAGTCGTCCGGGTTGCCCGTGCGCGTGCCGGTGCTCCCGACGCCGTAGGTCACCGCCCACTCGCCGGGGCGCGTCGGGTCGCATAGCTCCTCGTGGACGACGGGGCCGGCGCAGAAGGCCTTCGCGTCGGCGGCGGGCAGCGCGCAACGGCCGAGCCCTGCGCCGGCCGACCACGGCCCCTCGGGCGCGGCAGCCTCGTGCGTCTGCAGATCGGTGCCGAAGCCCACGGCGTAGACGTGCAGCGCGCCCCCCGCGGGCGTGCGCACGACGGACGAGATCCAGGGCCCCGAATCGAAGGCGCTGCCCGGCACGAGGCTGAGCGAGTCGTTCGCGTCGAGCCGCGCGAGCACGCAGCTCTCGGTGAGGAAGCTCGGCGGGCCAGGACACCCCCAGACCAGCGCGTGATCGCCCTCCACGAGCATTGCGTCGCCGAGATCGAGGTCGGTCCCCCACGCGAGCGACGCCGGCGGAGGGACGACGATGCGCTGCAACCCCGCGTCCCAATGAGCGACGCCGCCGCCGACGTCGACGACGCCGAACGCGGAGCTCGCGTCCAGCCGGAACAGCCGGTAGACGACGTGCGTCTCGCCGCCGAGTCGGTAGCCGCCGTCGATCTGGACGAGGATGGACGGGTCGTCACCGCCGGCGAGCGTGACCGCGGGCGCAGGCGGCGTCGCGCTCGTCTTCGGGCAGGTGGCGAACGGCGCTGCGGGGTCGACGGTGAACGCGAGGTTGCGGGCGGAGGTGCCGTCGGTGAACGAGACGTCCTCGGCGATCCAGAGGCAGCGGCCGTCGCCGGTCGGGACGCGGACGAGCGAGCCACCGAGCGACGCGACGCCGGTCTGATCGTGGAACGGCAGGCACACGTCCGGCTGCTCGGCGGCGCGCGCGTGGACGCGCGAGCCGGAGGGGCACGACCACTCGTGCGATGCGGCATCGCAGCTCGCGGCCACGGCTTGCCAGGGGCCGCAGGGATCGGCGCCGGGAGCGACGCACGCCGGGGCGAGCGACGGGCAGCTGCTCGACGAAGCGCCGGTGGTGCCCAGCGAGGTACGCGCCCCGCAGCCGGCGAGCGCGGTCGCCAGCGCGGCGACGACGACGAAAGATCGCGTCCGAATCATGCCTGCGCGCTGAGCAACGCGCGTGCCGTCGCTCGCCGCTGCGGAAGAAGCCGGCGCTTCACACCGCCGCGCGGCGCGACCACGGGCGATCGGATCATGGTCAAAGTCGCGTGAGCAACGCGTCGTAGGCGGCGCGCGCCTCCGGCAGGCCGAGGGCCTCGAGCCCGGGGACGACGTCCTCTTCCATGCCGTCGAAGAACGCGCGCGCGTAGCCCGCGTCGGTGAGCGTGCCGAAGTTGGGAGCCGCCTGCGCCTCGGGTTCGGCGCGAGCCCACGCGGGCCCGCGCGTGGCGAGGCAGAGGTCCGCGTAGTGCTCGAACAGGAACGGGAGCCTCTGCGCCAGCGCCTCGCGCTCCGCCGCGTCGATGTCGCGCATGAGCAGCGCGCCGAGCTCCCAGCCGAGCTCGCCGTGGAACGTCTCGTCGACCAGGATCGCGGCGACCACTTCGCGCGCGAGCGGCACGGTCGCCGCGCGCAGGGCCCGGCGGAACATGCGGCCGCTGATCGTCTCGCCGATGCAGAACGCCGCGACGACGAGCTCGCGCACGTGGACGCGCAGCGCGCCCTCGGGGGTCGCGATGAGCAGCTCGTCCTCGCGCACCTCCGGTGCGGCCTCGTCGCCGAGCCTCCCGCACATCCGCAGGCACAGGTCGGTGTGGCGGACCTCGTCCTCGATCATGCGGGCGAAGGCCCCGCACCAGTCGAGCGGCGCACCGAGCACGTGGAGGTGCGACGAGAGCTGCGTGAAGAGCGCCAGGGAGTGAAACTCCTGGACCGCGCGCGTGCGCCACGCGACGCGCGCGCGCAGCAGCTCCGGCGGGGGCCAGTCCTCGGGGCGGAAGC
>DATIQP010000708.1:0-6801 GCA_035470765.1 Polyangiaceae bacterium
CTGCGTCCAGGTGCCGACGAGCGAGACGAGCTGTCCTGCGAAGAACAGCCGGTAGTTCCTGTGCCGGAACGCACGCCAGACCCCGGCCTGCTCGCTCGCGTCTGCCGTCATCGCGGGCCCGCACGTTAGCAGCGTGGTCCCCCGCCGGCACCGCGCGCGTCGTTTGCGTGCGCGCGCAAGCCGGGCGCGTCCTGCGACGCGCCCTGGATCTGCCATACGACCCGTCCGGGCAGGGGAGCGAGCCACACGATGCCGGGCACGCGGCGTGCCTGATGCGACCTTGCTGCCCGCTCCGATGACCCACGAACACGACACCTTCCTCGAGCTGATCCTCGACGGCGATCGGCGCGGGGCCAGAGACTGCGCTCGCCAGCTCTTCGAGCAGCACGGCGTCGTTTTCTTCTACGAGGAGGTCGTCCAGCGGGCGCTGCACGAGGTCGGCGCGCTCTGGCTCGCGAACCGCATCACCGTCGCCGACGAGCACCTCGCGACCGCGACCGCGCAGGCCGCCGTCGCAGCGCTCTATCCGCTCTTCCAGTGGCCCCCTCGCGGGCCGCGGGCGATCGTCGCGTGCGCCCAGGGCGAGCGCCACGACTTCGGCGCGCGCATGGTCGCCGATCTCCTCGCGCTCGACGGCTGGGACGAGCGATTCCTCGGCGCCGATGTTCCGGTCGAGGACCTCGTGCGGAAGGTTCGCGAGCTCGCTCCCAAGGTCGTGGCCCTCTCGGTGACGATCCCGCACCACGTGCGGATGGCCGAGTCGGCGATCCGCCTCGTGCGAGCGACGCTGCCGGCGGCGAAGATCCTTCTCGGCGGCCGCGCCATTCTCGATCGCCCCGAAGGCTCCGGGTCGCTCGGGGCCGACGCGATCGCGCAGAGCGGCTCCGAGGCCGTCGAGGTGGCCCGTGGCTGGAAGTGACTCTCTCGAGGGCTGGCGCGCGGGACTCCTCGCCGACGGCAGCGGAATACCGGTCGTGGCGGTCCGCGACGGCCTGGTGCACGCCGCCAACGGCGCCGCGCGCCGGGTGTTCGGAGACATTCGCGAGGGGATGGTGATCGGCGAGCTTTTCGAACAGAGCTGCCGCGGCAAGCTCCACAGCTTCCTCGAAGGCGCCACCGGCGCGAGCACGGAGCTGGAGGTGACCCGGGCCGAGCTGCCGCCGGCGGCGGTTCGCTTTCTGCTCCTCGCCGCGCCCGGAGAGCAGCTCCTCGTCGGCGGGGCGAGCGATCAAGGCTACACGGAGGAGATCGGCGCCAAGCTCATGGCGGCGAACACCGAGCTGGCCGACCTGACGAGGGAGCTGTCCAAGCGGATGCACGAGCTCGACCTGGCCGCGCGGGAGATGCAGAAGCTCGCGGAGCAGCGAGAGATGTTCATCGCGGCGCTCGCCCACGATTTGAAGGCTCCTCTGAGCGTCATCCTGTTGAGCGAGTCGCTCCTGCGCAAGAGGACGCCTGCCGCGCAGGCCATCGAGATGGAACAGCACATCGGGAAGGTGGAGCGGTCCGCCAAGAGCATGCTCGCGGTGATCGACAGCCTCCTGTTCGCGGCGCAGCTCGACTCGGCCGAGCCGCCGGGCGTCCAGTCGCTCGAATCTCTCCTCATCGACGACATCGCGCGCGAGACGGCGCGCGACCTCGCGCCGCTCGCGGACGACGCCGCCGTGGCGATCGAGGTGACGGCGCCGGAGCCGATCCGAGTGCGCGGAAACCGCGTCTGGCTTGGGCAGGTGTTCGCGAACCTGCTGACCAACGCCATCCGGTACTCGCCCGCCGGTACGCGCGTCGCCGTCACCGTGACGGCGGAAGGTTCGGAGGCGCGGTGCGCCGTCGCCGACCGCGGCCCGGGCGTCCCACCTCCGGAGCGCGAGCGGATCTTCGAGCGATTCGTCCAGCGCGGAGAGCGGCGCGGGACCATCGGTCTCGGCCTCTACATCTGCCGCAAGATCATGAGCCTCCACGGCGGTCGTATCTGGGTGGAAGACCACCCGGGCGGTGGCGCGCGATTCGCGTTCAGCCTTCCCCTCGCCGACGCCACCTGAGCGCTCTTACTTTGCACCGCTGCGCAGGAGTCGGCTGAGCGCTACGTGGAGCCCCAGCACCTTGCCGGTGATGTCATGGCGCTCGCCTTCGCTGGGCCCGCACTCCTGCCAGTCGAGGACCGTGTCCCGCAGCGTCGTCGCGCGCTCGGACAGCGCGCGCGCGCCTTCGCGGCCGTCGACCGCGGCGAGCTTCTGGAGGACGGAGTCGATCGCGCTGAGCAAGAGGCTGTCGCACTCCGACGCCTTCTGCTCGACGGCCGGCGCCGACTGCGAGGGCTGCGAGTCGCGCCGCACCTTCCAGCC
This sequence comes from Polyangiaceae bacterium, assembly GCA_035470765.1. GTDB lineage: Bacteria > Myxococcota_A > Polyangia > Polyangiales > Polyangiaceae > DASXHD01. The sequence continues at coordinate 2,346 of DATIQP010000708.1, forward strand.
GATCGCGGCGTCGACGGTGACGTACTTGCCGCCGCGGCAGAGGGTGCAACCCATGCCGGCTCCGCGGCAGACGGGGCAGGGAACCAGCCCGATGGTTCGCTCGGCGCTCGGCGCTCGTCGATTTGCTGTCATGGCTTCGCACCTGGACGATGAAGAAGCCCCCGACTTCATGGTGAGCTACGCGGCCACGAGCGCCCATGACCAGGATCACGCGCACACTTGAACACCTTCGCGGGTAAGCTCGGTTCATGCGCACCCGCACCCTCCTCCTGGGTGGATCGCTCGCGCTCGCGACCCTCCTCGCGAGCCGCGCCGCGTCCGCGCGCGAGTGCGCGTACTGGAGCGGCAACGGTCCGAGCGTCTACAACATGACGCAGGGGCTGAGCGCGGCCTACGCAAGCGCGATCGATTCGGCGGGCATCGGCGGGTTTCGTATGGCCTTCCGCATCGACACCCAGGCGAGCTGGAGCCAGGCGCTGTTCGATCAGTACGACGCGCTGCTCGCCGTCGCGAAGGCGCACAACCTCGAGGTGCTGGGGATCGTGCTCTACGAGTCGACGCCGCCGAGCGCCGGCGGCCAGGCGCAGTGGAACTCGGGCTACGACTCGAGCGGCATGAACGCGTACGTGCAGGCGTTCGTCGACACGGCGAAGATCCTCATGAGCCGCTACGGCGATCAGATCAAGTACTGGGAGATCTGGAACGAGCCCAACGCGTGGACGAACCCGAGCTACGCGAACGACCCGACGAACGCGGGCGGCACCTACATCCTGCCGCTCGTCTACGCGAAGATGCTCGCCGAGACGTACGTGCAGAACAGATCGATCCTCACGAGCAAGGGCCTGCACCTCGTCACCGGCGGGCTCTTCGCGCACGACATCGGCGGCAGCTTCTCGCCCGCCACGTCATACGCGCAGGAGGTCTACTCGAACGGCGTGTGGGGCTGGATGCAGACCAACGAGGGGCGCCGCTATCCGTGGGACGGCTTCTGCTATCACCTCTACATCGACCAGGGCAGCGCGACCTCGAGCTCGCACATCCTGCAGTACCTCGACGCCATTCAGCAGCTCAAGGTGCAGCAGAGCGACTCCGTGCCCTTGTGGATCACCGAGTTCGGCTGGCAGGCGCCGCAGAACATGAGCCTGTCGCAGCAGGCGTCGAACCTCGACATCGCGCTCGGCGCCTTCGAGTCGCGGGGCGACGTCGCGCGGACGTTCGTCTTCAAGCTGGACGACTACGCCGACTGGGGCATCTTCAACGCCGACTGGACGCCGAAGCCCGCCGTCGCGACGTACCTCGCCCACGACCAGGGCTGCACGCCAACCCCTGCGCCGAGCCCCGACGCAGGCGCCTCGGACGGCGGCGTCGTCGAGGCGGGGAGCGATGCGGCGGCGGACGCGACGGCGCAGGGTGACGGTGGATCGATCGCGCCCCCGAGCACGTCGGGCTGCGCGTGCCGCCAGTCGACGGGTCGCGACCGAGGCGGCGCGCTCGGCGCGCTCGCGACGGCGGTCGTCCTGGGGCTCGCTCGCAGGCGCCGCAGCCGGAGCGTCAGCTCGCGTGGCGGTCGAGCCACTCGAGCACGTGCTTCATGCTGCCCGTCGCGAGGGCGACGCTGGTGTCGGCCGCGCCGTAGTAGAGGTTGATCGTGTCGCCGTCGTCGCCGAGCGTGGAGCCGCACGGGAAGACGACGTTCGCGACGTCGCCGTCGCGCTCATAGGGCGCCTCGGGGCCGAAGACCCACGAGTCGCCGCGCGCGAGCAATCGCGTCGGATCGTCGAGCGCGAAGAGCGCGACGCCGAGCCGGTAAAGGCAGCCCGCCGCGGTGTGGCGCACGCCGTGGTAGAGCATCAGCCAGCCGCGCGGGGTCTCGATGAGAGGCGGCGAGAGGCCGACCTTGTTCGCGTCCCACCACGCGCCGCGGCGGGCGGCGAGCATCAGCTTGTGACTGCCCCAGTTCTGGAGATCGGGCGACAGCGAGATCCAGACGTGCGCGCCGGAGTCGTGGGTGATCGGCCGGTGGATGAGCGCGAAGTTGCCGTCGATGCGGCGAGGCAACAGCGCCGCGTCCTTGTCCTCCGGCTGCATGACCAGGCCGTATCGCTGGAAGGTACGGAAGTCCTCGGTGACGGCGAGCGCGACGCCGGGTCCGTTCCGGCTGAAAGCCGTGTACGCGACGGCGTACTTGCCGAGCTCCTCGACCCAGGTGATGCGCGGGTCCTCGATCCCCCACAGCTCTTCGGGGTACCGGTCGGGATCGGGCATCATCGTCGGCTCGGCGTCGATCTTCCACGCGGTGACGCCGTCCTTCGACCGCGCGGCGCAGAGGTGCGAGTGGCCGCGCCGGTCTTCCACCCGACAGAGGAGCAGCGTCGTCCCGTCGCGCAGGCGCGTCGCCGCCGCGTTGAAGACAGTGTGCGCGGGGTAGGGCCAGTCCGCGGCGGTGAGGATGGGATTGCCTTCGTGCCTGACGAAGAGAACCTCGTGACCGCCGCTCACGAGCTAGCTCCCGCGAGCGCGATGCGTCGGCCCTCGCCGGGCCGAGGAGCGAGGTACTTCGCCGCTGCGCGGCGGGCTCGCAGCTCGAGCAACCCGAGCAAGTAGGAGACGGTGGACTCGGCGCCCTGGTTCTCGTTGACGCGATCCTCGTGCAGGCCGTCGCGGCAGCCGCCCGTGCGGGCCTCGTAGAGCGGCGCGCGAAGGGCGTTCTGTCCGAGGAACCAGTCGAACGCGCGCTGGGCGTGCTGGAGCCACACCGGATCGCCGGTGAGGCGGGACGCTTCGAGGCACGCGGAGATGGTCGCGTGCGCCTCGACGGGTTGCTGGTCGAACCATGCGCGCGCCTCGCCGCGCACGTAGAAGCCGCGCGAGCCGATGGGAGCGAAGTAGCCGTCGCGATCGCGCTGGAGCTCCATGAGCCACGACAGCGACCGCAGGCCCACCGCGCACATCTCGTCGTTCGCCGTGCGCGCGCCCGAGACGAGCAGGGCCTGGGACAAGCGCGCGTTGCAGTACGTCAGGCGGTCCTCGAACCACGGCCAGTCGTCGTGGCTCTGCGCGCGGAACAGCGCGAGCAGGCGCTCGGCGAGGGCGGAGCGAACGAGCTCGACGCCGCTCTCGCCCTGGAACGCGCGGAGGTACTCGTCGATCCCCAGGACGGCGTAGGCCCAGGCGCGCGGGCTGGTGAAGCGCGTCACCGCGGGCAGCGCGGCGTGGAAGAGCCCGCCGCCGAGGCTCTGGCTGCCCGGATCGGCGGAGCGCCCGACCACGGTTCCGAGAGCCCAGATGGCGCGGCCGTGGCTGTCCTCCGAGCCGAGCCCCGCGTGCCATTGCCGCGAATACGACATGAAGTTCCGAAAGCGGCCCGTCTCCGGGTCGAACGCGTGCCTCACGAACGCGAAGTACCGGGAGCGGAGCGCGCGCACGGTCTTGTCGTCGTGCTCCTCGCCGTCCTCGATCAGCGCCATCGCCATGAGCGCGCGGGCGTTGTCGTCGAGGCAGTAGCCGTCGTCGTAGCGCGGCACGTTGAAGGCGGCGTGCTGGAGCAAGCCGGTGTCGTCGGTCATGACCTCGAGGTGGCCGAGCACGAGCTCGGGGAGCTCGGCGGGACGCTTGGCCAGCGTCTTGGCCTGGAAGGCGCTGCTCATTCGCGACGAGCGCTCGGCGCGCGCGAGCTCGAAGCTCCGGACGTAGCTGCGAGCCACGGCGGGCCACACCATGTCGCGGCCGTACGGGGCGGCACGCTCGCGGAGGGCGAGCCGCTTCGCGTCGTCTCCGAGCAGGGCGATGACCTCCGCGGCGATGGCGCGCGGGTCCCTCCACGGCACCAGGACGCCGCGCCCGCCCGCGAGCAGCTCGCGCGCGTACCAGTACGGCGTCGAGATCACCGCCTTGCCCGAGCCGACGGCGTAGGCGAGCGTGCCGGAGGTGATCTGCTCTTCCTTCAGGTACGGCGTGATGTAGATGTCGGCGGCCGCGAGGAACTCGGCGAGCTCCACGTCGCTCACGAAGCGATTGTGGAAGATCATGTTCGAGTCGACGCCGAGCCGGCGCGCCTGGGCCTCGAGCGAGAGGCGGTACGTCTCGCCGTGGTGCTGCTTGACGTGAGGATGGGTGGCGCCGAGCACGATGTAGATCGCGTTGGGGTGAGCGCGCAGGATCGCCGGCATCGCTTCGATGACGTGCTCGATGCCCTTGTCGGGCGACAACAGGCCGAAGGTGAGGATCACGTGCCGCCCCTCGACGCCGAGCTTGTCCTTGCTCTTGCCCGCGGCGGGGAGGGTGGGAATGCCGTGCGGGATGAGGTCGATCTTGTGCGAAGGGACCCCGTGCACGCTGCGCAGCAGGTCGGCGCCGGTCTGGCTCATGACGACGAGGCGCTCGGACAGCTCGGTGAGCTCGTCCATCACTCCGCGCTGCAGCGGCGTGGGCTCCGCGAGGATGGTGTGCAGGGTGG
>DATIQP010000709.1:0-4673 GCA_035470765.1 Polyangiaceae bacterium
GTGCGCATCCAGGGCTTCGTCGACGGCTTCACGCAGATCGGGAGCGCCGCGCTCAACCTCGGCTCGGGACTCGCCGACGCCCACGCCGCGGGTGATCGGGCGCAAGCTGGCGAGATGCAGACGAACCTGGACAAGAACGCCGCCAACATGACTCCCGAAGATGTGAGGTCGCAGGCGGCTGAGATCAAAGGCATCCAGCAGGACGCCGCGAACTGTGGGGCCCGCTCAGCAGGGGAGAAATCCGGAGCCGAAGCGCTTGGCGGGCTCGACAAGATCGCGGACGGGCTCTTCCAGGGCGCCATCACCGACAAGGACACCGACGCGAAGGTCCACGACATGGCCGCGCAGGCGGCGAAGCGGATGGTGGACGACGCGCGCAGCGACGAGGGCGACGCCAAGCAGCTGATGGAGAAGGCGCTCGAGTTCTACAAGGAGTACAGCGAGACGCGCGCGCAGACGATGATGGCCGCCACGCACCGAGCGTGATTTACTCCCGCCCGTGAAGATCTACACCAAGACGGGCGACGACGGGACGACGGGGCTTTTCGGCGGCGGGCGCGTGCGCAAGGACGATCCGCGCGTCGAGGCCTATGGAACCGTCGACGAGCTGAACGCGACCATCGGTATCGCTCGCGCGCTGGGCCTGACGAAGAAGTGCGACGAGGTCCTCGGCCATGTGCAGGAGGACCTCTTCGTGTTGGGCGGCGAGCTCGCGACCGTACCGGGCAAGGAAGACAAGCTGCCCATGGCGCGGCTCGTTTCGTCCGACTCGGAGCGGCTCGAACACGCGATCGACGAGGCGGAGGAAGGCTTGTCGGCGCTGAAGAACTTCGTCTTGCCGGGCGGGAGCCCGCAGGCGGCGGCGCTGCACCACGCGCGGACCGTCTGCCGTCGTGCGGAGCGGTTGCTGGTGACGCTCGGCGCTCGCAACGAGCTCATCGTCTACTTGAACCGGCTGAGCGATCTGGTCTTCGTGCTCGCGCGGCGCGAGAACCACGAGCGCAACGTCGCCGACGTGCCTTGGGCGCCGCGCCAGCGATAGTCACGCGGCTTCGCGCATCTGCTCGGCGAGCATCTTGCGGCCGCGGTGCAGGCGGCTCATCACCGTGCCGACGGGGACGCCGAGGCGATCGGCGGCCTCGCGATAGGATCGCTCCTCGAGATCCACCATCTCGACGACGGCGCGGAAGGCCGTGGGCATCGCGTCGAGCTTGCGCCGCGTGGTGGGCGTGAGGCCGAACGCGCTCGGGCCGGCGCCGTGTTGCGGCTGCGTCCACGCGTTGGGATCGAGGACGAGCTGGCGCAGGGCGTTGCGCTCGCGGCGCGAGCGGCGGTAGCGCGTGACGAAGACGCTGAAGAGGATCTGGTAGACCCACGCGCGCAGGTTGGTGCCGAGCTGATACTGGGCGCGGAAGCGGAGGGCGCGCTCGATGGTGTCCTGCACGATGTCGTCCGCGGCGGCGGCGTTGCCGGAGAGGCGGAGCGCGCGGCCGCGAAGCTCGGGCAGCAGGCGAGCGAGGAGGGCGTCGAAGGACGGCTTGTCGTGGGCGATGAGGGCGGGCATGCCCTCCTCCAGCAACGGCAGTGCCGCGCGACATCTCGTGTCTTTTCGTGCGGTTACCGAGTTCGGTCGCGGGCCTGGCGCCACGGCGCGTGGGCGGATGACCACAACCTGGCGGCGGACCCGGCGATGGGGGCTCAGCGCGCGAGCGCGGCGAGGACGTCGGGGACGAGGTCGGCGATCTCGGACGCGAGCAGGCCCCGATCGCGGCCGTCCCTCGCCCACGCGTCGCCCGCCGCGGCGTGCAGGTAGACGCCGGCGCAGGCGGCCTCGAAGGGCTGTAGATTGCACGCAAGCGCACCGATGGTGCCCGCGAGGACGTCGCCCGCGCCCGCGGTAGCGAGCACTGCGTTGCCGGCGCCGCACACGACGACGCGGCCATCGGGCGAGGCGACGAGGGAGTGCGCGCCCTTGAGGACGGCGACGGCGTTGGCCTTCTGCGCGAGCGTGCGCACGGCGGAGAAGCGGTCGGCCTCGACGGCGTCTGCGGTGGTGCCGAGGAGGCGCGCGGCCTCGCCCGCGTGCGGGGTGAGGACGAGGCGCGCGCGGGCGGAGGCGAGCTCCGCGACCCGGCCCTGGTGGAGCGTGAGCGCGTCGGCGTCGAGGACGACGGGCCCTTCGTAGCCGATGAGCAAGGCGGCGACGGCCGTGGCGGCGCGCTCGTCGGTGCCGAAGCCGGGCCCCACGACGACGGCGCGCTTGGTCCCGGCAAAGCTCGCGACGACCTCGATGAGCGGCGAGTCGCCGGCGTCGAGCGCGGCGGTCATCACCTCGAGGACGCGCGCTTGGAGGCTGGGGAGCGCGTCGTGCCACGTCGCGATGGTGGCCGCGCCGGCGCCGGCGCGAAGGGCTCCGCGCGCGACGAGGAGCGCGGCTCCGACCTTGCCGGGCGAACCGGCCAGGATGCCGACGTGCCCCACGCGGTACTTGTGGGCGTCCGCGGGGCGAGGCGCGATCCACGCGCCGACGTCGCTCGGCTCGAGCAGCTCGGCGTCGTGGCCGGTCTGGGCGACGAGCGAGGCGGGGACGCCGATGTCGACGACGTGGACGCTGCCGGCGTGGGCGGCCCCCGCGGGCGTGAGCAGGCCGAGCTTGTGGTGCGCGAACGTGGCGGTGTGCACGGCACGCACGGCGGCGCCGAGGACCGCGCCCGTCTGCGCGTCGAGGCCGGAGGGGATGTCGACGGCGAAGACGCGAGCGCGCGCGGCGTGCGTCGCCTCGATGACCTGCCGCGCGAGGCCTTCCACGGGGCGGTCGAGGCCCGTTCCGAAGAGGGCGTCGACGACCGCGTCGGCCTGGGCGATCGCCGGCGCGATCGCCGCGGCGTCGGCGATCGCCTCCGTGGGCCCGCCGAGACCCATCCACGCGTTGGCGTTGGCCTTGGCGTCGGGCGGGAGCTTGTCGCGCGAGCCGGTGAGGGCGACCGAGACGACGGCGCCGCGAAGGTGGAGGTGGCGCGCGATGACGAAGCCGTCGCCGCCGTTGTTGCCCGTGCCGCAGAGGACGACGACGCGCTTGCCTCGTGCGCAGCCGCCGAGCATCTCCCGCTCGAGCACGTCGGCGGCGTTGCGGCCGGCGTTCTCCATCAGGACGATGCCGGGGACGCCGCGCCGCTCGATCGCCTCCTTGTCGAAGGCTCGGATCTGGGCGCGCGAGAGGACCGGGATCATCTCAGGACTCCAGAACGACCACCGCGGCGGCGATGCCCGCGTCGTGCGTGATGCTGACGTGCCAGCGGACCGCGCCGGCCTGCGATGCCATGGTGTGGGCGCGGCCGTGGAGCGTCATCTCGGGGCGGCCGGTCGGGCCGCGGCGGATCTCGACCTCGTGCCAGCCGACGCCGGGGGCGCCGTCGAGCGCTTTGGCGAAGGCCTCCTTGGCGGCGAAGCGGCCGGCGAGCGACGTCGCGGGGTTCGACCTCTCGAGGTCGATACGCTCGGCGGGGCTGCAGATGCGGGAGAAGAAGCGATCGCCGTGGCGCTCGAGCGCGCGTCGCATGCGCTCGATGGAACACACGTCGAGGCCGATGCCGACGATCATGGCTTGGCCCCGACGGCCTCGAGCATGGCGCGCACCGAGCCGCTCATCGACATGAAGATCGCGTCGGCGATCATCGCGTGGCCGATGTTGAGCTCGACGATCTCCGGGATGCGGACGAGCGGCACGACGTTCTCGCGGGTGAGGCCGTGACCGGCCGCCACCTCCATGCCGAGCGAGGATGCGAGGCGCGCGGCCGACGCGAGGCGCGAGAGCTCCGCGTCTCGACGCGGCGTCGCGAAGGCGTGCGCGTACTCGCCCGTGTGAAGCTCCACCTGCTGGACGGCGAGGACCCGCGAGGCGCGGAGCTGCGCCTCGTCCGGCGCGATGAAGAGGCTCACGCGGATCGCCGCGCCGAGCAGCGCGCGCACGCGCTCGGCCAGGGAAGCGCCGGCACCTGCGACCTCGAGGCCCCCCTCGGTCGTCCGCTCCTCGCGGCGCTCCGGGACGAGCGTCACGACGTCCGGCTTCAGGCGCAGCGCGATCGAGACCATCTCATCCGTGGCCGCGCACTCCATGTTGAGCACGGCCGGCTTGCCGACGAGCGCTCGCAGCCGCCGCATGTCGTCGTCCACGATGTGGCGCCGATCCTCACGCAGGTGCGCGGTGATGCCCTGTGCACCAGCCTCGAGACACACACGCGCTGCCTCAACCGGATCGGGATAGGCCGTCCCGCGCGCGTTGCGGACAGTCGCCACGTGATCGACGTTGACGTGCAACCTCACCATAAGTGCTTGGTCTACCACGATTCGCGCCAGAGCTTCGCGCGAGGCGAGCGCAAGCCAAGCGCCATCACGGCGCCGAACTGCGTGACTTGCGGGCACGCGGCTCGGCGTCTTTACAAATGAAGGCTGCGTCGTGGTGCGGGGCGCCCCGAGCCCATCGGCACGGATGGTGCACATCGATTGTCCGCTGTGGGAAGGCACGGAGAACAACCATGCGCATTCTGCTAACCGGTAATCGTGGGTACATCGGCAGCGTGATGGCGCCGATGATGGTCGCCGCGGGGCACGACGTGGTGGGTCTCGACACCGACCTCTACCGTCGCTCGACGTTCGGAGCGTGGAAGGAGCCG
>DATIQP010000710.1:0-1553 GCA_035470765.1 Polyangiaceae bacterium
CCGCTACGTGGCGCCCTGGCGGACCTACGCGGGGCTGTTCTTCTTCCAGTGGCTGCCGACGTCTTGGGTCGACGCCCTTCTGCGCGCGGCGACGGGCCTGACGGCCCGCAGCCTGCGGGTGCTGCCCGCCAAGAGCGCGCCCGCGAGCTCGGAGCGAAGCGTCGGCGCGGCCTGATTTTCCGGGGCGAGGGGACGCAGCGCTGGCGGCCAACCCCGCGGAATTTGCCGAGGCAGAGGTGATCGGAGGAGCTGGCCGGGGTCGTTTTGCCATTCTTCACGGGCCATTACGTCCGCCGAGGTGGACAATGACGCCTGGGCCTTTCGCTTGGACCCTCGTGTGCAAACATTGAGAACAATCCTGCCCGCTCGCCCGTAAGAGGAAGCATGCGTCACCTCACCTCCGTCGCTGGTTCGGTCGTCCTTCTGCTCCTCGCCGGGTGCGCGACCCACGCCGAGCCGGAGGCCTCGTCGTCGCCCCCGGTCGTCGAGTCGTTTGCCCCCGCGGACGCCCCGACGTTCGCTCCGCCCGCGGACGAGGAGGTGGCCGGCGAGATCGTGGTGGACGTCGCCGACGACGCGAGCGAGTCCGACATCGCGGATCTCGCCCGCATCGTCGGCGCGCCGCTCCGCGCGGCGAGCGCCTTCTCCGCCGCGACCGACAAGCTGGAGGTCGCCGACCTGTCGTCGCCTGCGGACGAGGGGCGGGTGCTCGATGCGCTGCGCGCCGATCCGCGCGTCGAGCACGCCGAGCCGATGGGGATCCTGTGGGCTTCGTTCGTGCCGAACGATCCGCTCTACGCCGAGAAGCAGTGGCACCTGAAGCGCGTCGGCGCGGAGCGAGCGTGGGAGTACTCGTGCGGCGAGGGCGTGACGGTCGCCGTCGTGGACACCGGCATCGCCTGCTACGACAAGAACCCGTTCAGCAAGGGCAGCGACCTGTCCGGGACGAGCTGCACCGCCGGCTGGAACTTCGTCGACAACCGCGCCGAGGCCTGGGACGACCAGGGCCACGGCTCGCACGTCGCCGGGACGATCGCGCAGACGACGAACAACGGCAAGGGCGTGGCGGGCCTGGCCTACTGCGCGACGCTCATGCCGGTGAAGGTTCTCAGCAAGCAGGGCTGGGGCACCACGGCGAACGTGGCCGAGGGCATCCGCTACGCGGCCGACCACGGCGCGCAGGTGATCAACCTGTCGCTGGGCGGGCCGATCAAGAGCAAGATCCTCGAGGACGCGGTGCATCACGCCGTGAGCAAGGGCACGCTGGTCGTCGCCGCGGCGGGCAACTCCGGCAAGTCGGTCGGCTACCCCGCCGCGTACCCCGAGGTCGTCGCCGTCAGCGCGACGGACTCCAACGACAAGGTCGCGTGGTTCTCGTCGCGCGGGCCGGAGATCGCGATCGGCGCGCCGGGAGTCGCCGTGACGCAGCAGACGATCTGCAACGGCGGCAAGGACAAGTGCGAGGTGTTCGGCACCTTCAACGGGACGAGCATGGCCTCGCCGCACGTGGCGGGCGTCGCCGCGATGCTCGTCGCCGAGGGCGTGACGGATCC
>DATIQP010000711.1:0-15690 GCA_035470765.1 Polyangiaceae bacterium
CGACAAGCTCATCGTCAAGCGCGCCCGCAAGATCCAGCTGTTCCTCTCGCAGCCCTTCGCCGTCGCCTCGGCGTTCACGGGCCTGCCCGGCGCGTACGTGCCGGTCGAGGAGACGATCGACGGCTTCGAGCAGATCCTCGACGGCAAGTACGACGACGACAGCCTCTACCCCGAGAAGGCGTTCCACCTCGTGGGCAACATCGAATCGATGAAGGCCAAAGCGCAGAAGCTCGTCGAAGAGGCCAAGAAGTCCCCGGCGAAGAAGTAACGACATGGTCGCTCAATCAAAGGTCGGCCTGGAGATCGTGACGCCGAAGGGCCGCGCCCTCGGCATCGAGGCGGACGAGGTCAACGCGCCGAGCGTCGACGGCGAGTTCGGCATCCTCCCGGGGCACCTGCCGATGCTGGCCTCGCTGCGGGCGGGTATCGTCTCGTACCGTGACGGCTCCGAGTGGAAGCGGTGCGCCGTCGGCGCCGGCTTCGTGGAGGTCGCGAGCGATCGCGTCCTGCTCTTGACCGACGAGTTCACCGAGCGCCCGGCGATCGATCCGGTCATCGTGCGCAAGGAGCTCGCGGACGTCCAGGCCGACATCCAAAAGACGGAGACCCTCGCCAGCGATCCGCGCGCGACGGAAGCCGTGGCGCGCCTGCGTGGCCTCATCGAGCGCGAGAACTGGCTCGCCGCGCAGCTCGAGCTCTACGGCGATCCGCCTCCGCCCACCATGCGTCCTTACGAGGAGTATGGTCCGGCGCCGATCGACGAGACGGCGGGCGAGCCGGGCGCCGAAACGACGGAGACCGGCGGCTCAAGCTGATGCAGCGCTGGGTCACGATCGTTCTCGGGCTGCTCGCGGTGGGCCTGGCGTTCGCGCTCACCTGGCAGGGGATGAGTCGCTGGCGCCCACCCAGGCTCGAGACCGACGGAGGCCCCGCTCACGACGCGGCGGCGCAGGCGGTGTTGCCGCCGCCGGATCTCGACAGCGACGCCGGCTACTACGAGCCCATCTCGCCACGCGAGTTCCACGACGGCGGCGCCGGCTACGTGATGCCCGACGGCTCGCAGGTCCCGCCGCTTCCGGCCGGGGCTCCTCGTCACGTCCGGTTCGGTGTGGTCCTCGTGACGTACGCTGGCGCCGAGGACGCGCCCCCGCACGCTCGCTCGCGCAAGGATGCGCTCGAGCTGGCCGCCCAGCTGGCAGCTCTGGCGAAGACCGATTTCCACGCGGCCGTCCGGCGGGGTGACGAAGGCTCAGGCGACGATGTGGGCGGGATGCGGCCGGGCGTCTTGGAGCCCGCGCCGGAGTTCGTGCTGTTCAGCTTGCCGGTGGGCGGGGTCAGCGATCCGGTGGACACGCCGAGGGGGTACTGGATCGCGAAGCGCATCGAATGATACAAAAACCTCCGCGGAATCATCCTAATGGCCACCATCGAGATCTCACGCAATCACAAGCTCTCCAAGGACCTCGCCCGGCAGAAAGCCGAGGAGCTCGCCAAGAGCATGGAGTCCAAGCTCGGCCTTAGCTGGCGCTGGGCGGGCGACACCATCCGGTTCGAGGCGCCCTCCGGAGCCGCCAAGGGGACGAAGGGGGACGTCCACGTCACCGACAGTACGGTGAAGGTGACGGTCGATTTGCCTTTCATGCTGCGGGTGATGAAGGGCACCATCGAGAGCAAGATTCACGAGAAGCTCGACCAGCTCCTCTGATCCTTCGCCAACGATAAAGGCGAGCGTCTTTTCCGACGGCCGCATGTCCGACACCACACAGAGCCCAAGCACCGACACCCCGGAGAACGTCTCGGGAGTGGACGCAGCTTTTCTTCGTGCCGAGATCCAGAAGACGCAGGAGAAGGTGCGTCAGGCGCGCTTGCTCGGCGAGGCCGGTGAGGTCGCGGAGCGCGAGGGCGACGAGCCCGCGGCCGCGCGCGACTACCTCGCCGCGTTCAACGCGGACCCGACGTTCCGCGAGCCGCTCGAAGCGCTGGTGCGGCTGCTCGAACGAAGGCGGTCGCTCAAGAACCTCGGGCGAGTGATCGACGCGCTGGTGCGCGCGGCGATCACTCCGTCGGAGAAGGCGCGCGCGCTCGTCATGCGAGCCGCATACGCGGAGGACGTCCAGGGCGACGTCGAGGTGGCGAAGGGGTCGGTGCAAGAGGCGCTGCAGGCCGGGCTCGAGGGAGAGTCGCCGGCCATCGAGGCCGCGATCGCTGCGCTGACGATGGAGATGATCGCGGCTCGTCTCGACGACGCGGCGCTGCGCGAAGAGGCGTTGCTCGAGCGCGTCAAGCACACGACGGACGGCACGTGGAGGGCGCTCCTGCGCATGGACCTGGCGCGGCTCGCGAACGCACGCGGCGACGTCGAGAAGGCCCTGGCGCTCCTCGGCGAAGCGCGGGGCGCGGGCTCCGAGGTGACCTTCCTTGCCGCGCTCGCGTCCGAGCGACTGGCCAAGAGCGACGCCGGGCTCCCGGGCAGCGACGAGGCCAGCCAGCGAAGCGAAGCCTACGCCGATGCGCTGGAGGTCCAGGCGGCGCTCGTCGCCGAGGCGCTCGCGGATCCGACGCGCGCCCAGGCGTTCGGCGTGCCTCGGTGGGCGCTGCATCCTGCGTTCCTGGTCGATGCCTACCTCCGCGCCGCGGACGTTCGGCGCCTGCGCGGCGAGGTGGGGCGCGCAGCCAGCTTGCTCGATCGCGCGATCGAGTCGATGGCGAGCCTCGCGCCCGCGCCGCAAGCTGCCGAGCAACCCGTGGCGAGCGCCGAAGCGCCGTCAGAGGAAGCGCCGGCCGCCGAGGCACCGTCAGAGGAAGCGCCGGCCGCCGAGGCGCCGGCCGCGCCCAAGCCGGACAACCTCCTGCTCGACGCTCTGCTCTCGGCGAGGATGCGCGTCGCCGAGCTGCTCGGTGACACGGCCAGCGCCGCCACGCTCGCCGAGCGGCGCCTCGAGAAGGAGACCGACGGGCCCACCATCGCGGCGCTCGCCATGCGCGTCGCGGAGCAGGCGGCGTCGGAGGGAGACGCGGCCCGCGCGCTCGAGGCGGTGACGCGAGCCGTGAAGGGCGATCCGGCGTGCATCCCTGCCCGCGCGCTGCAGCTGGACATCCTCGCGGACTCCGGCGACTCGGCCGGCTACGCGGAGCAACTCGAGGGCTTCGCGGACGCGTTCGCGAGCGACGACGCGCGCGCGCGCAGCTTCCTTCTCGCCGCGTTCGTTTGGGCCGTACGCGCTGGCGACGTCCCCGCGGCGCGCGCGGCGCTCACGCAGGCGCAGCTCTACGGGGCTCCCCTCCCCGTCGGCGCGCGCGTGGCGCGCATGCTCGCGCTCGTCACGGGCGACGCCGGGTGGCAGGACGAGGCCAACCGCCGCGTCATCGCGAGCGGGGCGGAGGGTGGCGAGCTCGCGAGCCTGTGGTTTGACACGCTGCGCGCGCGGCTCGTCAAGGGAGACGGCGACGGTGCACGCAAGGCGCTCGCCGAGCTCGCCGCGGTGCCGGAGGGCGCGTGGCTCGGGCGCGCGCTCCAGGCGTTCTTGCCCGGCGTGGACGCGAACCCCGCGGGGGCGCTGCGCGCGCTCGCGGCCCACGAGTCCGATCCGGAGGCGGCCCGCGCGCTCGAGATGGTGGCGGCGCTCCGCGCGGTGCAGGCCGGCGACGCCGACGCGGCGCGCGGGATCTTGCGCGAGCTCGTCTCCGCGAAGCCCGAAGATCTGCTCGCCGCGACGTTCCTCGGCGATCTCGAGATCGGCGCCGGCGACGCTACTGCGGGCGCCATCGTGGTGGAGCAGGCCGCGGCGGCACTCGAGGATCCGGTCGCGGCCGCGTCGCTGTGGATCGAGGCGGGCCTCTTGCGCTGGCGCATCGGCGACAAGCCTGCGGCCCTCGACGCGTTCGAGCACGCGGCCGGCAAGCTCCCCGCGCACGACGATGGACGACCGAGCGTGGCGCAGTCGCTGCTCGAGTGGGCGACACGCGGCGTCGAGCCGGACACGGTCGAAGCGCGACGGCGCGCCATCGCCCGCGCTTCCGACGCGGGCAACGATCCGCGGCCGCTCGGTCTCGAGCGCTTCGCTGCGGAGCTCGTCGGCGGCGACTCGGCCGCTGCGGGGGAGGCGCTGGCGTCCGTCGAGGCGGCGGCCGACGGGGACCTCGCGATCGCCGCGGCGCTCGGGCGTTTGCTCTGGCCCGACGGCACCAGCGACCGCGCGGCGTTCGGTGCTGCGATGGACCGGCTGCGCGAGGCGGGATCGGCGGCGCTCGCCGCGTCGGAGCGCTACCGCGCCGCGCGCGACGGCGAGCCCGACGAGGCCGCCCGCATGGCGCGCGAGTGGTTCGAGGCCGGCGGCGGCGCTGCGGCGGCGCTCGAGTGGCTGCTCTGCGCGGCGAGGCTGGGCGACGCCGCGCTCGAAGCGGAGGCGCGCGAGGCGCTCGGTCGAACGCTCGGGGGCGAAGCGGGCGAGCAGGTCCACGCGTGGGCCGGGATGCTTCGCGAGCTCCACGGGGCGAAGGCCAACGTTCAGGGCGACAGCGAGGCGGCGCGCCTGGCCCGCGTCGAGATCGCGTCGCCCGGTTCCGACCCGCGGCGCCGCGCGGCCGCGCTCTGCACGGTGGGCGACGCGCTCGGCGAAGAGACGCACGTCGACGCCATGGCGATGGGCGCGTGGTCGCTCATGCTCATGGGTGACGTGGAGGGCGCGCTCGAGGCGTTCGCTGCCGTCGCGCAAGCGCAACCCGACGACCTCGCTTCCTGGGAGGGAATGCGCACGGCGGCCGAGGCCATCGGCCAGAAGGAAGCCCAGGCTCGCGCAGCCGAGGAGCTCGGCGCGCGCTGCGGCGAAGCCTCACGCGGCGCGGCCTTCTTGGAGGAAGCGGCCAACCTCTGGCTGGAGCTCGGCTCGGAGGAGGCCGGCGAGGCGGCGCTCGATCAAGCCTTCGCGCGCGACCCCAAGCGCGGGACGGCATTCGATACGCTCTTCCGCCGAGTGAGGGCACGCAAGGACGGCGAGAAGCTCCTCGTGCTCATCACCAAGCGGCTCGAGAACACCGACGATCCGCCCGAAGTGGCCAAGCTGTTCTGGGAACAGGCGCGCGTGCTGCGCGAGAAGGGCGACGCCGACGGCGCGCTCAACGCGCTCGAGAACGTCACGATGATCGAGCCCGACCACGTCGGAGCGCTCGCGCTCACCGGCGAGATCTTCATCCGCCGCCAGATGTACGCCGAGGCGGCCGATCGCCTCTCCCACCTCGCGTCGCTCGAACAGGCCCCGCCGAAGAACCGCATCACCGCCGGCGTGGCGTCGGTCGATCTCTACGAGAACAAGCTGGACCAGCCGAAGCGCGCGGTCGAAGTGCTGATGATGCTCCACAAAGCGGGGCTCTCCACACTGCCCGTGCGAGAGCGGCTGGCGAAGGCCGCGGCGCGCACCGGGGCGTGGCAGGAGGCCGTGACGATCCTCGACCAGCTGATGGAGGAGCGAAAGGAGCTCGAAGGGCGCGTCGACGCCGCGCGCCTGGCGATGACGATCCGCCGCGACAAGCTGGGCTCAACGGCCCTCGCCGCCCCCGCGGTCACCACGGTGCTCGAGGCGCTGCCGGGCGACGGTGAGGCGCTCGACCTGCTGCTGGAGATCGACGCGCCAAACAAGACGGCGTTGTTGCGGAAGGGACGGGACGTCACCCTCACTACCCTGCAAAAGTCGCCGGGAGACATCGGGGCTGCTCGCCGCCTCGTTCGCCTCGCCGCCGCCCTGGGCGACACGGTGCTCGAAGGGCCCGCGGCTGCCGTCGCCGCCGCCGTGGGCGGCTCGGACGGCACCGTAGACGTCGCGCTCGGGCACGCCCGCGCGAGGCAGGGTCGGGCGCTGCCGCAGCTGGCGCTCTCGCCTGCGCAGCTCAAGCTCCTCGCAGCTCCCGGCGACGACGGCCCGATCGCCGCACTGTTCGCGTTGCTCGGCCCGAGCCTGGCGGAGGCGCTGGGCCCCGCCCTCTCCGCGATCGGCGTGGGCAAGCGAGACAAGATCGATCCGCGCTCCGGCCTGCAGACACGCAACGACATCGCCGCCTGGGCCGGCGCGTTCGGCATCGTGGAGTTCGATCTGTACGTCGGCGGCAAGGATCCGTCGGGCGTGCAGGGCGTGCCGGGCGAGATCGCCGCCCTCGTCGTGGGGCCGAACGTCCGGACGCCGTTCGACGGCGTCACCGCCGGGCGCGTCGCCCGGGAGCTGTTCGCCATCTCGCGCGGGACGACGTGCCTCCGCTTCCAGAACGAGACCACCGTCGCGGCCATCGTGGTCGCCGCGTGCCACATCGCGGAGGTCCCCATCAACGCGCCGCCTTACGCGATGCTCGGCGAGGTCGAAAAGGCTCTCAAGAGCGCCCTCCCCCGCCGGACGCGCAAGGCACTCCCCGAAGTGTGCGCGGCGATCGCTCAGAGCGCACTCGATCCCAAGGTGTTCGCGCGGGCCGCGCTCGCCTCGCAGGCCCGCGCGGCCGTCATCGCGGCCGGCGAGGTGCTGCCCGTGCTCGCCGAGATGTCGCCGCCTGCGCTGCCCGGCGATCCGCGAGCGATGGAGCTGATGAAGTTCGTCCTGTCTCCCGCCTACATCGAGCTGAGACGCGGCCTCGGGCTTGAGGGAGGTTCGCCGTGAGCGACTCCGACAAGAAGGCACCGATCGACGACTTCGACTGGGATTCGGCGCTGTCCGAGTGGGACAAGCAGCCGTTCTCCCCCGAAGTCGCCCAGTCCAAGAGGGACGCGAAGGACGCTCCGCCCCCAAGCGGGGGCGCGAACAAGCCGCTCTACCGGCCGCCGATGCCGACGACGGATCCGGCCGCGGCCCAGCTCTCGGCGCCACCGCCGGTTCCGAAGGCCCCACCGAAGCCTGCCCCGCCGCTGCCGCAGCTGCGCCGTCCCGTGGCGCCGCCGCCCGCCATCGGC
The DNA here is from genome assembly GCA_035470765.1 of Polyangiaceae bacterium. Lineage (GTDB taxonomy): Bacteria > Myxococcota_A > Polyangia > Polyangiales > Polyangiaceae > DASXHD01. The sequence goes on from DATIQP010000711.1 coordinate 6,929, forward strand.
CGCAAAGGCGGAGGGCTCGGCCAGCTGTTCTCCAAGCCGCCGGAGTCTCGGAAGGCGGAGGCGCTCGACGAGATCGACGTGCTGCTCGAGGAGCCGATGGCGCGCAAGCGCTTCCGGGCCGAGGAGGACGACGAGGGCGTGGTGACGAGCGCGGTGGACGTCGAGACCGCGCCGGGCGACCTCGACGACGAGCCGCTGCGAGTTCCGTCCGCGGACGCGCACGACGTGCCCGAGGGCGCGATGTTCGATCCGTTTTCCGAGCCTCCGCCGGGCCGCGAGGTGCCGACCGTGCACCCCCCGCCGATGATCGACTCCCCACGAGCCCAGCAGACGACGGCTCCCGCGTTCGACGAGCTCCCGGACGAAGCCGTGACGGGCTCGCACCCCGTCTCCGCCGAGTCTCCGGCCCCCCGCCGCTCCTCCACCCCCGCGCCCCACATCGAGGCGAACGACGGCCGGGACGCGGTGATGAGCGTGACCTCCGAGGTCGAGGAGGCTCACGATTTCGAGGCTCCGAAGCTGCCGTCCGTCGCGCCCGCGACCGTCGGCGCCATCGAGGGCGAGCAACCCGCTGCGGCCTGGCTCGACGAGGAGACGATCGCGGGCCTGCGCTCGCGGGCGGTGTGGCTGGAAGACGAGGCGCGCAACGTCGTCGACAAGCTCGGCAGCGCCAAGCTGTTGCTCGCGGTCAGCGAGCTGCGCGCGATCGTCGGCGATCTCGAAGAGGCAGCGCGCCTGGCGCAGGAAGCCAAGGAGCTCGCGCCACACTTGCCGCTCGCTCAGCGCCAGGTCCGCGGCCTCGCGCCTCGTCCGGTCGACGGCGCGCAGGTCGTGGCAAGTCTGGACGAGGAGCTCGGACGAGTGGCGACGCCGGCGGCCAAGGTCCACGCGACGGCGTTCGCCGCGCAGACGCTCTCCACCATGGGCGACGAGGACGGCGCGGCGAAGTGGTACGACCAGCTCGCAGAGATCGCGCCGGGCGACGCGCGCGGAGTTCTCGCGCGGGCGGTGCGGGCGCTGGTGCGAGGCGAGCTCACGAGCGCCGCGCTCCGCGTCGGCGACGCGCCCGAGCTCGCCACGCTCGGCGTTGCGGTGGATGCCGCGCTCCGGGCGCGAGGCGTCGACAGCCATCGCGGTGCGGGTGCGGAGACGTCGGCCTTCGACGCCCTGCGACGCGCTCGCGCCTCGCTCGAGAAGGGTGACGTGGCGGGCGCCGTGGACCGGCTCGGTGAGCTCGCGGCGACGCAGCCCGGCGAGGGCAACGAGCCGCCGCTCGCCCGCGGAGCTCGCTGGCTCGGCGCTGCGCTCGCCGCGGTCCGCGCACCGACCAGGCGGCGCTCCGTCGAGATGCTCGACGCGCTCGCGCAGGTCGGAGACGCGCTCGCGCCTCGGGAGCTCGCGGCGCGAGGCGTCGAGCTCGGAGACGCCGAAGTGGTCGCCCGGGCCACCGTCCGCGGCGACGCGTTCAGCCCCGCCGATCGGGTCGCGCTCGCCGCGCTGCTCGGAGCGGTGGACGAGCGCCGCGAGCACGATCTGGCCGTGCTCGCCAGCGACGGCGACGACATGGCGCTCGCGGCGGCGACGCTGGCCGCGGCGGGCTCGCCGAAGGGATCGCCCGAGCAGGGCGTGGCCTATGCGGAGCAGACCGCGGGCTCGCCGACGTCGCGGTCCGCGGTGCAGGTCGGCCGGCTGCTCGCCTCCGGCACCGACAAGCTCGATGCGGCCGCTGACGCCGTCCAGGGCTCGGCGGAGGCGCTGGCGCGCGCGCTCCGCCTCGAGTCTGCGCGGCTCGGCCAGCGCCAGGACGAGATTGTTGCCGCCCTCGCGGGCTGGTCGGAGTCCGAGGACCTCAAGGCGCACCGAGCACTGGCCGCGGCGCTGGTCGCGGAGCGGGCCGGGCTGCCGGAACGCGCCGTGGCCTCCTATGCCGCTGCCGCCGAGGCAAATCCGGCCGACGAGATCGCTGCCCGCCTCGCAGCGGAGCCAGAGGGCGCAGGCGCGATCGCCGACGCGCTGCGCCGGGTCGCCGACGCCGGCGTCCTCCCCGACCCCGAGGTGAACGCCGCCCGCGCCGCGCTCCTGCGACTCGAGGCCTTGCTCCGCGCCACCCCGGAGGACGCGGGGGCCGAGCTCGCCGCCCTCGGTGAAATCCACAAGACCGCGCCGTCGCTTCCGTTCGCGGCATTCCTGGCCCAGCGGGTCGCTCGCCGTCAGGGCGACGTGGAAGCCGTCGTGCACTGGCTGCGCGAGCGCCGTCAGGCGTCCACGGATCCGCTCGAGCGGTCCCTCGACGCCGTCCGCGAGGCGCTGCTCGTCGCCGACACCGACGTTTCGCTCGCGACCGAGCGGCTCGAGGAAGCGCACCGGGCCCGACCGGAGGACGTGGCGCTGCGCGAGCTGCTCGAGCGCGTCTCGCCGGAGCCGCTCGACGACCGCGCCGCCTGGCGCGAGCAGCGCGCCGCCAAGGCCACGGGCGAGGCGCGAGACCTGCTCCTCATCGAGGCGGCCTACGAGCACGAGCGTTCCGGCGTCGCCGCGGCCGCCCTCGCCGCCGCGCGCACCGCCGACGCCGACGGTCAAGGCTCCCGCCTGGCGCGCATCGCCCTCGAGCGCGCGGAGCTGGCATCCGGTGACGCCGCGCGCCTCGCGGACGAGCTGCTCGGCGTGGCGCGGAGCGCGAGCGACGTCGACGCGAGGCGAGAGGCCTACGAGCGCCTCGCCGATCTCGACGCCACGGCTCGCAACGATCCTGGCAGCGCGCTGCTCTGGCACCGCACCATCCTCGAGGAGAGCCCGGCGCACAAGGCGAGCCTCCGGTACGTCGAGCACGCGCTCCTGACCGAGCGCCGCGACGACGAGCTCGAGCCCATCATGGCCACCGTCGCGCGCGCGCTCGACGGCGCCGGTGGGGAGTGCTCGGCGCACGCGGAGGTGGGAGCGCGCCTGCGGATGCGCGCAGGCGACTGGGAGGGCACCCGCGAGTACGCCGAGATCGGCGCGAAGCAAACCAATCCCGCGATCTGGGCGCTGCGGTTGCGAAACGCGCACGCGCGCGCCGCAGGGGACGACAAGACGCTGCTCGAATCCACCCTGGCCTTGCTCGAGCGGTCCACGCGGCCGCTCGAGGTCGCGACGCTGTCCGTGCGCGCCGCCGAGGCCGCGCTGCGCCTGGGAGACGGCGTCCAGGCCGAGGCGTTGCTCGAGAAGGCGGCCGAGGCCGACATGGGCGACGTGGTCGTCTTCAAGCTGCTCGCCGCCGTTCGCCTGCAGCTGGGCAAGCACGCCGCCGCCGCGGAGGCCTACGAGAGCCTCGCCCGTACGGCCGCGGCCGACGAGCACCGCGTCGAGGCCTACTACACCGCGGCGTGCCTCTTCGCCGACGAGGTCAAGGACGGCGCCCGAGCCATCGCCGCGTTCGAGCAGGCCGCCGCGATCAACGTGACGTACAAGGACCTCTTCCAGCGGCTGTCGAAGGTCTACGCGCAGAACGGCGCGCGAGCCGAGCTGGCCGCGCTGCTCGAGCGGCGCATCGCCACGGTGCTCGACCCGGACGAGCGCGTCTCTCTGGAGGTCGACCGCGGCCGCGCGCTCGCCGAGGCCGGCGACCACGACGCGGCGAAGGAGGCCTATCAGGCAGCGCTGGCCGTCCAGCCCGATCACGTCACTGCCCTCGAAGCCATGGGCGAGCTGTGCGTCACGCTGAAGGACTACGAGGGCGCCGAGCAAGTCTGGGTGCGCCTCGCTCGCCTGCTGGCCACCCCCGAGGCGCAGCTCGCAGCCTACCGGCGCCTCGCGGACCTCTACGCCGACCACCTCGCCAACCTATCGCGCGCCGAGGTCGCTCTTCGTGAGGTGCTCAAGCGCGCGCCCGACGACGTGCAGGCGCGAGAGCGCCTCGTCGATGTCTACAAGAAGCAGAACGACGCGCCGCGCGCGCTCGAGGTGCAGCAGGAGCTGCTCGCCTCGGCTCCGGACCCGGCGACCAAGCGCAAGCGCCTCGTCGAGCTGTCGTCGATCCACGAGGTCGCGAGCCGGGATCTGCGCAAGGCCGAGCAGACGCTCGAGGCCGCCCGGCGCGAGTTCCCGAGCGACGTCGGCGTGCTGCGCGCGCTCGCGGAGTTCTACATTCGCCACAAGCAAACTCCGGCGGTGAACATCCTCCTCGACCGCGCCGCCGGCGACGCGCGCCGGGCCTTCGGTGCGGGCCGCTTCTCCCCTGCTCTCTTCGAGACGATGGTGGCGGTCTACGAGCTTCGCGGGAAGCAGGACGCCGCGCGCGTGGTCGGCGCCACGCTCGCCGCCTGGAACGGCGAGCCGACCGAGCTCAAGGGCGCCGAAGGCCGCGCGTTCGATCCACGGCTGGACGAGCTGCTCGCGCCGGAGCTGATGACCCCCGCTGCGCGCTCGTTGCTGGCCAGGACCGGTCACGGCCTCGACGCGGCGACGGCAGCCGATCCGAAGCAGCTACGCGCCACTCCGCTGCCAGCCTCGGATGCGACGGCGCGTCTCGCGGCGAGCATGGCCCAGCTCGCGGGCATGCAGGGCCTGACCGTGCTCGTCTCCCCGCAGCTCGGCCGCCAGTGCGTCTCCACCGGAGACAAGCACCCCACGCTCGTCGTGGGTGACGGCACGCTCCAGATCCCCGAGCCTGCGCGAGTGTTCCTGCTCGTCCGGGCCATCAAGCTGATGCAGGTCCACGGCTCGGCCTTTGCGCGCGTCCCGCCGAACGAGGTTCCAATCCTCATCGGCGCGTGGCTCCGCGCCTTCGCCCCGAACTACGTTCCGCCCGGCGTGCCGCCAGGCCCACTCGCCGAGGCCTCTCGCCGGCTCCAGGGCGCGCTCCCCAAGAACGAGCCGGATCTTGGGCTCGCCGCGCTCGAGGTCGGGGGAGCCATCGGCCCGCAGCTCGGTCACCTCGGCGGGGCGGTGCTCGCGTGGGCCAATCACGCCGCGCTGCTCGCCGTCGGAGACCCCAACGTCGCGCTCGACGCGATCGGGCTGACGCAAGGTCCACGAGGCGAAGCTCCGCCGCAGGGAGCCGAGCGCGGAGCCTGGATCTCCCGCACGCCGGAGGCGAAAGAGATCGTCGCCTTCAGCGTGAGCGACGCATACACCGAGGCGCGCAGCCGCCTCGGCCTCAAATAGTTATCGGTAGAGCGCTGGCGCACGCAGCCGGTTTCAGCTAGAAGCTGCGCGCACATCATGCCCGCCCTCCGTAACGTCGCGATCGTGGCCCACGTCGACCACGGCAAGACGACGCTCGTCGACCACATGCTCCGCCAAGCCGGCACCTTTCGCGACAACGAGGTCGTCGCCGAGCGGGTCATGGACTCGAACGATCTCGAGCGCGAGCGTGGCATCACGATCCTCGCGAAGAACACGTCCGTTCGCTACAGCCGCGGCGGCGAGCAGGTGAAGATCAACATCGTCGACACCCCCGGCCACGCGGACTTCGGCGGCGAGGTCGAGCGCACGCTGCTGCTCGCCGACGGCGCGCTGCTCCTGGTCGACGCGGCCGAGGGCCCGCTGCCGCAGACGCGCTTCGTCTTGCGCAAGTGCCTCGAGCTCGGCTTCCCGGTCATCGTCGTCATCAACAAGATCGACCGCTCCGACGCGCGCCCCAAGGACGTGCTCAACGAGGTCTTCGACCTGTTCTGCGACCTCGACGCGAGCGACGACCAGACCGATTTCCCGACGCTCTACGCCGTGGGCCGGGAGGGCGTCGCCAAGCTGAGCCTCGAGGACCCGTCGACGACCCTCGCGCCGCTCTTCGAGACCATCCTCGACAAGGTGCCGCCGCCTCGGGGCGACGCGAGCGGCCCGCTCCAGATCATCGTCTGCAACCTCGACCACGACGACTACACGGGGCGGCTCGCCGTCGGGCGCGTGGTCTCGGGGACGGTGCGCGCCAACCAGCCCGTCGGCGTCCTCGGCGCCAAGGCCGGCACCGACGAGATCGTGGCCACCAAGGGCGCCATCAAGGTGCTCTCGACGTACGAGGGCCTCAAGCGCACTCCGACGCAGTCCGCCGAGGCGGGCGAGATCGTGTGCATCGCGGGCCTCGAGGACGTCTACGTCGGCGACACCATCGTCGACCTCGAGCCCGGCTTCGAGACGCGCGCGCTGCCGCGCATCCGCGTCGAGCAACCGACCCTCAAGATGAAGCTCGGCGTGAACACCTCGCCGTTCGCCGGCAAGTGCAAGCAGAGCAAGTTCTTGACGAGCCGGCACCTGCGCGAGCGCCTGATGCGCGAGGTCCGCAAGAACCTCGCGATCCGCGTGGAGGAGACGGACTCGGCGGACACGTTCACGGTCCTCGGCCGCGGCGAGCTCCAGCTCGCGATCCTCGTCGAGACGATGCGGCGCGAAGGCTACGAGATGCAGCTCGGCAACCCCGAGGTCGTCACCAAGGAAGAGGACGGCGTCGTCCAGGAGCCGATGGAGCTCGTCGTCATCGACGTGCCCGAGCAGTTCATCGGCGTCGTGACCGAGCGGCTCGGCGAGCGGCGCGGGCGCATGATGAAGATGGCCAACCCGGGCTACGGCCGCGCGCGCCTCGAGTACCGCATCCCCAGCCGCGCGCTCATCGGCTTCCGCGGCGAGTTTCTCACGTCCACGCGCGGCACCGGCCTGCTCAACACGATGTTCGACGGCTGGGAGCCGTGGGGTGGCGCCATGATGAAGCGCCAGTCGGGCGCCATCGTGTCCGATCGCACGGGCGTGAGCACGCCGTACGCGCTCCACCACCTGCAGCCGCGCGGCAACTTCTTCATCGGCACCGGCGTCGACGTCTACGAGGGCATGATCATCGGCGAGCACAACCGCCCGAGCGACACCGACGTGAACGTCGCCAAGGAGAAGAAGCTGACGAACGTGCGCAACCACGGCAAGGACGAGAACGTCCTGCTGGCGCCGCCTCGCGTGCTCACGATCGAGACGGCGATGGAGTGGATCGACGCGGACGAGCTCGTCGAGGTCACCCCCGACGCGATCCGCGTGCGCAAGCAGATCCTCTCCATCAACAAGCGTCCGCGCCGCGCCGACGCCATCGAGGACGCGCAGAGCGTCGGCTCGGACTGAGGTCCCGCCGGAGGCGGGCCGACGGCCCGAAGGGCACGCACGACTGACGCCGCCAGAGGCGGTTTGACCGGGCCGCGCCGTCGGCTAGCGTTCGGGGGCGTGCTCCGCTGGCTCCTCGCCGCCGTCGTCCTTCTGGGCGCCAAGCCCGCGCTCGCGTCGTCGTGCGACGAGCTCGTGAGATCCGCTCGCGCCCACGACGCCGGCGGCGAGCCCGAGACCGCCCTGCGTCAGTACACCGATGCCGTCAGCCTCGACGCCACCTGCGCCGCGGCGTGGCTCGGGCTCGGCTCGCTGCGCGCTCGCATGGGCGACGCGGCCGAGGCCGAGCGGGTCTATGACGCCGCGCTGAGCCACGTCCCGTCGCTCGGCGAGGCCGCCCTCGGCCGCGCGCGGACGCGCTGGGCGCTCGGCCGTCGGGAAGAGGCGGAGCTCGACATGCAGCGTTACGTCGAGCTGGCCGCCGCCAGCGACACCCCGGCCGCGATCCACGCGCTCGAGGAGCTGGCCGGGTGGTATCGCGCGATCGGCCGCCCGCCGGCCGAGCTCGCGTGCTGGCGCCGCATCGCCGCCGTCGCGCCCGCGCCCGACGTCGCCCTCGCGTCGAAGGCCCGGGCCATGGTCGCTGCGCTCGAGTTGGTGGTGGCGGAGGCCGACCCGGTGCGGCACCCGCCGCGGAACGATCTACTTCGTCGTGTCGTCGCCGGCCTTCGCAGCCGCTGAGGGCCCGGGCGCCTTGCGCGTCTCCGCGGTGAGCAGCGTGTAGATCACCCAGAGGAGCAACAAGCCGAAGACGGTCGCCACCGTGTAGAGGAGCGGCCGCGGATCGGCGGTGGGGATGGCGCTGCTGGGCGGCACGGAGAGGTTGGGAACGAGCACGCCCCACCCTTACTCGGCTCGTGCCGGCCGTATCAAGAACCGTGGCACGTCCGGTGCACACACCATTTTGCGATGCCGATGGATCCTTCGTTTCCCCCCCTCGCAGCATGGGCTTTTCTCGTGATTTCCGCCGCCGCCGGCTGCGGGGACGCCAGCGCGCCCCGGATCGACGGACCAGGGGCCCTGGCCAGCAACGTCGCCAAGGACGCCGCCCCCGACCAGGACCCGTACCGCGACCCGAAGGCAGGGGACGCCGGCTGCGTCTCCCCCAACGAGGTGTGCAACGGCGTCTGCGTCGTCGTCAGTGCGGACCCGGCCAACTGCGGCGCGTGCGGCAGCGCCTGCCTGGGCACGGACTCGGTCTGCATCGCGGGCAAGTGCGGCTGCTCCGGGCCGCTCGTCGACTACTGCGACGGCGTCGGGTGCATGGACGTCTCGAGCGACTTCGCCAACTGCGGCGCTTGCGGCCACGCGTGCGATCCGAACAACGACTCGGCGTGCAGCGACGGCAACTGCGTGCCGAACAACTAGTCGACGGACACCAGCTCGATCTCGAACTTGAGGCCGGCGTTGGGCGGGATGTTGGGCGGGCTGCCCGTCGCGCCGTAGCCCATGTCCGACGGGATGGTGAGCTTGCGCTTGCCGCCCGCCTTCATCCCCTTCATCCCCTCGATCCAGCCCTTGATGAGCCCGCCCTCCTCGAGCTTGAATTCGGCCGGCTTGTCGCCGCCGTGATCGTAGGAGCTGTCGAATTTGCGCCCGTTCATCAGGGTGCCCGTGTAGCGGACGTGGACGGTGTCGCCGAG
>DATIQP010000712.1:0-2858 GCA_035470765.1 Polyangiaceae bacterium
AGCAACAGCGCCGCGGTGACCATCACGGGCACCCTGCCGAACGTCGCGTCGCTGTCGCCCGATCCGCGCAGCGCGTTCGAGTGGTGGCTGCTCGAGAGCGATCCCGAGCACCGCGTGCTCGCGACGGGCGACGCCAAGCAGCACGACTCCAGCGAGTCGCCCATCACGCGGCGCGAGCCGAACTCCCGCCTCTTTCTGGTTCAGCGCGGCCAGCACCTCGAGGTCACCGTGCAGACGCTCCAGAGCCTGGACGTGCTCGCCGCGACCGTGCGCTCGCACTCGCGCACGCTCGTGCTCACGAGCGCGGGCTACCTCGTGGCGCAATACGAGCTCGCCTACGACAACAACGGCCTCGATTATTTGTACTTTACACCTACCGGCAAGCCACTCTACCTCGCGACCGACGGCGCCTCCGAGCGCGTGATGCACAAGGACGGCTCCGATGACGTGATGATCCCGATGCGCTTCGGGGCGCACTCGGTCACCGTGCAGTCGCTCGCGCAGGCATCGATCGCCCCCCTCTTCGGTCACATCGCGCTCACTGGCCCGCGCGTGCCCCTCGCGAGCAGCAGCGAACAGCTCACGCTCGGCTTGCCGGCGTCCGTGCACGCGGTCGCCCTCACGGGAGGCGACACGACGCCCTGCCCCGTATCGACCCGCGACCTCGTCGCGCTGGCGCTCTCGGTCCTCGCCTCGCTGCTCCTGCTCCGCACCTGGAAGACGCGCGGCCTCGGCGCCCTCACGCTCTCGGGTCTCTGGTTCGTCAGCCAGGCGGCCTTCGTGTTCGCGCTCGCGGCCGCCGGGCTGCTGCTGGTCGTGCCCGCGGTCACGCGCATGAACAAGGCGTGGAGGCGCGCGCTCGTTGGCCTCGGCGCCTGCGCAACGCTCGCGGCGGGCGCGTGGCTCGTCGCGGCGCGATCGACCGGGGCCGACTCGGTGGCGCTCGACGACGGGACGCGCGCAAAGGGCGAGGAGAGCCAGCCGCACATCGCGCGGCAAGCCGCGCTGAGGGAGGCCGCCGAGTTCGGGATGATCGGCACCCTCGGACATGGCAGCGGCGGCGGCGAGGGCATCGGCATCAGCGACCTGGGCAAGCAGCTATCGCGCGGCAGCATGCTCGACGGCGTGCGGCCGGTGGCGCTGTCGATGCCCGCCTACGTGCGCTCGACCTCGACCACGCGGCAGCTCGTGACGCAGGCTCGCCCGTTCACGCCGACGCTCTACTACGTCACCGACGCCGGCCTCGCGCTGCTCGGGCTGTCGTGGCTAGGGTGCGCCGGAGCCCTCGCCTTCTCGCAGCGCGACCGGCTGCGCGCGCTCCGCGACAAGCTGCGCGCGGCCTTCGCGCCGGCGAGCGGCGTCGCGAGCGCGCCCGCCCCCGCCCCCGCCGAGTAGCAGCCCTCTATCCCACATCCACCCAGCAATCCGACGTCGTTTGTTTCTCGTTCGACGGGATGCGCGGTACCACGACCTCATGCTCGACGTCATGCGCGACAGGATGCCCACCCTTCCCGAAGACCTCAGCGAGTACGCTCGCATCCACACCGGGCCCGGGAGCTGGTCGGCCGACACGAACTTCGAGTACGCCCGCGCGTGCGCGACGCCGGACTTCGCGACGCCTGAGGCGCCCTTCGTGCGTCTCTCCGCGAAGGACCTGGCCGGCGACACGTGAGCGGAGCGTGAGCCACGCCCAAGAATGGGAGGTGCTCGACGACGAGCTCCCGCTGCTCGGCGCGAGGTACGGCCGCGTGCACGTCCGCATGATCGCGGTCGGCCTCGGCGGCGGGCGCCTGCTCGTCGTCAGCCCCGCGGAGCCGCTCGACGAAGCGATGTTCCAGGCGCTCGAGCGGCACGGCAAGCCGCGCTGGCTGCTCGCGCCCAACCACTTCCACAACGCGGGGCTCGCCCCGTGGAAGCGGCGCTATCCGGACGCCCGCGTGGCCGCGCACCCGCGCGCCCGCCCGCGCCTGATGAAGAAATTCCCCGAGCTCGGCACCATCGACGATCTCGACGCGCTCCGGGCCGAGCTGCCGGAGGGCATCCGCGTCTTCGGGCCGCCGATGGCCAAGCAGGGAGAGACGTTCGTCGCCGTCAAGACGAAGCACGGCACCGCGTGGGTCGTCTGCGACGCCATCGTGAACGATCGCAAGTACCCGTTCTGGATGTCGCTCTTCGGGTTCCGCCCGGGGCTGATGACCAACCCGTTCTTCAAGCGGATCTTTCTGGAGAGCAAGGCGGACTACAAGCGGTGGCTGGTCGAGGAGCTCTCGAAGGATCCGCCGAGCCTGCTCGTGCCGTGCCACGGCCAGGTCGCGCGCGATCCGGATCTCGTCGCTCGGCTCCGCCGGATCACGGAAGAAGCCTGAGGCGGCCCCGCTATTCGCCGAGGATCAGGATGACGGGAGCGATCTCGCCGCAGCCGCCGCGCCGCTGCCCGCTGCCGACATCGCAGCGGCGGATGCGGACCTCGGCTCGCTCGCCGGCCTTGCCCTGCAGCCCGAGCGCCGCGAGCGGGATCTCCATCTCGACGACCCACTCCTCGGCCATGTCGCCAGGCACGTCGATCGTCCCGTCGGCGTCGCACCCGAGCTTCGCGCCGCTCTGCCACGCGGAGTCGATCCGCTCGCCGTCCCGGCGCTCGCCGTCGGCGAGGACGCACGTCGGGCCGACGTCGAAGACGTGCTCGACCCCGCCGGTCTCGATGACCAGGTGGAACGCGTCCCCTTGCCAGACCGGTCCGTCCGCGGGGACCCGCGCGGCTACGATGTCCTCGTCCGACGCGTACAGTCCGACTCGCAGGGCTCCTTGGGTCCACGCGAAGCGCGCGTCGGAGTAGGGTGTCGCCTCCTTGCCCTCGC
>DATIQP010000713.1:0-1810 GCA_035470765.1 Polyangiaceae bacterium
CGCGTTGAGGCGCCCGCGGACGCGAGCGTCCAGCGAGCGGAGCGTGGAGTCGACGCGCCGGAGCAGCTGCTTCTCGAGCGAGCGCGGCGCGAGCGAGCCGAGCGCGGCCTCGGCGGCCTGGTCGGCGCGCTTCTGGACGTACCGCTGCCAGCGCTTCGCCTCGGTGCGAACGAAGCTGAGGAGGTCGTGCCCGACACCCCGCGTCTCCGTGGCGACGGTGCGCGTCGCGTTGCGCGTGCGCCCGACGAGGACTGCGCGCTGGCGGGCCGCGTGTTGACCGGTTTGCTGAAGCATGGCGGCGATGGGTTCCATTGAGTGACCTCCTGAGCGCTGTGACGCTGTGCAACAAGTAAGGTAACGCAGCGCGTTACGATGTCAAGGGGCGCTGGTTTTGCGCGTCAAGAGCCTCTGGCACGTCGCGTCAGTAGGTCGGGCACTTCCACTCGCGGGGCGGGCAGTTCGTGCAGCGGCCGCCCATGCAGTAGCCGCCACAGCGGGACACGACCTCGAGGGTGTCCGCCTTCACGTAGTCATAGGGGCCGTCGACCGCCGCCTCGCAGTCGATGCCCCAGAGGTCGCCGCACACGCGCTCGAGGCGGCATCGCTCGCCGAACTGCTGGCGGATGCGCGCGTCGCGAGCGGCGTCCGGAGCCGGAGTCGTCGGGGTCGCCGAGCCGGCGCTCGTCGCGCTCGCCGCGGTGGCCGTGGCCGTGGGCGCAGGCGGTGTCGGTTCGGAGGGCTGCGGACCCTGGGGAGGGGGCGTGGAGGTGCAGCCCGCGATCACGATCCACGAGAGCCCCAACCGCGCCACGTCCCGCATTCCGGAGAGTCTAACGGAAAGCCCGCCGCAGGCGTACGATGGCCAGCGCATGGAAACGAAGAAGGACGACACCCCGCTGCTCACGTTCGGCTACGCCGCGCCGGAGGCGAGCGAGGAAGCGATGCGCAACATGACCGAGCTCGCGACGCTCGTCAGCGCGCGCGCGAACGCCGACATCGCCGTGAGCGCGCTGCCCTCGTACGAGCGCGTCACGCAGCGGATCCACAAGGGCGAGCTCGACCTCGCGTGGGTGTCGCCCATCCCGTTCATCGCGCTCTGGCGCAACAAATCGATCGTGCCGCTCGCGAGCCCGCGGCGCGGCGGCATGGGCTACCACGGCGCGATCGTCGTCGCCGCGGACTCGCCCATCACGGAGCTCTCGGGCCTCGCGGGGAAGCGCGCCGCGTGGGTCGACCGCTACAGCGCCGCCGGCTTCGTCGTGCCGCGCATCGAGCTCGCGAAGGCCGGGCTCGACGTGAAGTCAGCGTTCTCGGCGCAGCACTTCTACGGCTCGCACGCCGCGGTCGTGCGCGCCATCGCGGACGGCCGGGCGGATTTCGGCGCGACGTTCGTGAGGCTCGGCGCGAACAACGCCGTCGTCGGCGGGCCTTGGTCGGGCGATCCGGACCTCGAGAAGCGGCTGCGCATCTTCGCGGCGTTCGGCGAGATCCCGCCGGACGTCATCGCCGCGCGCGAGAGCCTCGACGTCGGCGTGCGCAACCGCGTGCGGGACGCGCTCCTGGCCGTCGCGCGGGAGCCGAGGGCCAAGGAGCTGCTCGCGGCGGTCTTCGGCGCCGAGGCGTTCGCCGCGCCGATCACCTCGAAGTACGAGGCGCTGCGCGAAGCGGCCGCGGCGGCGGTGCAGGAGAACCTGCTCGACATCGAGGAGGAGCTCGAGCCGGAGATCGTCTTCGACCCCGAGTCGGTGGACAAGCCGCAGCCGCTCCCGGCGCAACGTTCGTGACGAGTCATGGCCGAGGCGCTTGCCCG
>DATIQP010000714.1:0-16507 GCA_035470765.1 Polyangiaceae bacterium
GGGCAGCTGAGCCTGGCGCGCATCGCCGAGCAGGTCGGCTACGAATCCGAGGCGGCGTTCAGCCGTGCCTTCAAGCGTCAGTACGGCAAGGCCCCCGGCACATGGCGGCGGCTGGGCAGCGCCAGCCGAGATGCTCGGCAAGGCATGCGGCAGGACGCGTGAGGGCGCCTGCGTCGTCCACGCGGGAGGGATGGGATCGCGCGAGCTCGCGCCCTCACCGCTCGGTGAAGGGCGCGCTCACGCCGGCCGGCGGCGCGTCACGGGCAGGTGACGGTGATGTCGGTGCCGCTCTGGGTGCAGGCGCCGCAGTTGCCTTGCACGCAGCTGCAGCTCGGCGTGCCGCCGTCCGCTGTGCACGCGGTCGGATAGGCCGCGCAGGTGTCGACCTCGATCTGACCGCCGTCGATCGCCGCCGCATCGGGCAGGCTCGCCGCGTCGGGGAGGCCGCCGTCCTGACCGGCCAACGTCTTGGTGCAGTACTCCGTGGCGGAGTTGCAGGTGGTCGTCCCGCAGGCGAAGGTGCCGCCGTCGGGGGCCGCATCCACTCCGCTGTCGGTGCCGCCACCGTCGGTGCCGCCGCCGTCGGTGCCGCCGCCGTCGGTGCCGCCGCCCTCGGTGGTGGCGTCCGTGCCGCCATCGGTCGGCGTCGAGTCCCCACTGCAAGCCAACAACCCAGCAGCCATGAACACCAGGAGAGTGCGCGTCTTCACGGTTCGTCCTCCGTAGCCGCCCAAAGCAATTGCTGAGCCACCTGAAGATCAGGCATTTCACGCGTTTGTCCTGGTCGGCGGGATGACCGAATCTCGAAGGACCGGCCAGCAGGCTGACCGGGGCGAGAACGTCTGATGCCGGGCGCGACGAGCTCGGCGATTCGTGTACTCTACAAGCGCCACTCGAGGCCCGCGGTTGCGGAAGCGCCGCGTCGCTTCCACGCTAGGACCTCGGCCATGCACATCGTCATCACGGGCGCATCTTCCGGCATCGGCGCGGCGCTGGCCCGCGAGCTCGGCGATGACCCGGCGGACACGCTGACGCTGATCGCTCGGCGCCGGGAGGCCACGGAGCGCGTCGCGCGGGGGCTCGCCGCGAAGTGCTTCGTGGTCACGCACGATCTGAGCGACGAGGGCGTCGCGACCTCGTGGATCGCGGAGGCCGAGGAGCAAGGCGGGCCGATCGACGTGATGATCAACAACGCGGGCGTGGAGAACATCGGCTACGCGTACGACGCGGATCCGGACCAGGGCTTGAGCCTGCTGCGCACCAACGTCCTGTCTCCGATGCTGATCGCGCGCGCCCTCTTGCCCGCGATGATCGCGCGCCACGGCGGCACGATCGTGAACATCGCCTCCGTGGCCGCGTTCGCCGCCATGCCGCTGCAGGCCTGGTACGGCGCGTCGAAGGCGGCGCTGGCGACCTTCAGCGAGGTGCTGCACGCCGAGGTGGCCCGGCACGGAGTGAACGTGGTGACGGTCTATCCCGGTCCCATCAAGACGGCGATGTCCGACGCGGCCTACGAGGTCTACGGCGGGCGAAAGGGCGTGGTCGGCCTCTTGCCGGAGGGCTCGCCGGTGCGGCTCGCTCGCCTCGTTCGCCGCGCCATCGAGCGCAAGCGCGCGCGCGTCGTCTATCCGTCGTTCTACGAGCTCGGGCGCCTGATGCCGTGGCTCGCGCGCTGGCTGGGAGACCGCACGACCCTGCGGGCGCACCCGCGCACGGCGCGGGACTGAGCTGCGGGCAGCAAGGCACCTTCGCTCCGCCCGGATCGCGGTCGCGGCGAAGATGGCACGCCTTGGCATGCGAAAGCGCCTTGTTTCGATGGCACGCGCATTGCGAAAGAGGGGGGCATGCGCCTCGCCATCGTCGGCATCGGTTTGGCCGTGATCCTCGTCGGGTGCGGAGGGGTGGTGGAGAGCACGCCTCCCACGCCGTGCGAGGGCAACGGGGTCGCGCCCGGCAGCAGCTGCTCGACCAAGGGCGATCAGTGCTGGTCGAACGAGCCGCTCTACTGCACGGACATCCCTCCACCGTGCACGTGTGACGGCACCACGTGGCAGTGTCAGTCCTTCGACTGCCCGGCGTGCCCGAGCGCGTCTTCGATCGTGGACGGCGCGTTTTGCAGCGACACGCGGTTCGACTGCCCGGCGACGATGACGTGCGCTGGCGAGTCCGTCGCGACGAGCTGCTCGTGCATGGCCGGTCGCTGGTCCTGCGCGCCCGCGTGCGGCGGCGGCGTGGACGCGGGCGCGCCGGACTGAGCTCTCAGTGCGGGGTCGGCGGGACGACGACCGCGTTGATCGGCTGCACGTTCATCCCGCCGGGGTACGAGTAGGAGACGTTCGCGGTGAACGACGACGTGTTCGGCGTGCCCCAGCCCCAGATGCCGAGCCCGAAGGGAGCGTTGCTCTTGAGCTCGTGACGGCCGTTGGAGCAGGCGCCGACGTCCTGGAAGTCGCCCGTCTGAAGATCGAGGCGCGTCCACTCGTAGGCGCCGACCGGCTTCCAGCCGCCGATGGGCGAGGTGAGGCAATCGATGGTGACGTCCTGGAAGGCGTTGTTGGGGTCGGGCCGGCGGATCAGGACGAGGTTCGTCTCCGGATAGGACGGGTCCGTGAGGATGACGTAGTGCGAGAGGTACTGCTCCGGCGGCACCTGAACCGAGAAGTCCGGATCGCCGAAGCCGCTCTGGTCCGCGAGCAGCGACCACGTCGAGCCGCTCATGTACTCGAACATCATGAACGGGTGCTTGTCGTCCTGGCTCTTCACGACGAAGGGCGTGCCGGTGTTGAACTCCGCCATCTGGCCCTGGCTGATCGAGCCCGGTGCGCCGCTGATCGCGGGCGAGAAGGTGAGCGTGGTGTTGTCGACGGCGCCGACGATGCGCCAGATGGCCGGCTCGCCCGAGCGCGGGCGGTATTGCACGCCGACGTACTCGTGACCGAGCGCGCGCACCGGCGGCAGCATCTGCTCGCCGTGGTCGCAGTAGGACACGCCCTGCGGCGAGTTCATGCAGGGGTTGCCCGCCATGACGCCGACCGGCGCGGAGCTCGAGATGACCGAGCCGACCAGGTCGGTGCTCTGCTCGATCTGGGCCTGCTCGCCCTTTTGCAGCGTGAACTTCACCGGTGTGTTCGCGGCGCCGCCCGGGATGGCGCCGCCGCCGACGAGGGCGACCTTCGGCAAGAAGGTGACCTGGGTGTTGTTCTGCGCGGCGATGATGGTGACGCCGGGCGGACCGGCCGTTTCGGGCGAGGCGGTCGACGCGATGTAGTTCACGTCCCAGGCACTCACCGGCAGGAGGAGCGAGGCGCCGGTCACCGCGGCGTTTCCACCGCCGTACGGGTTCATCTCGTAGGAGACCACCGGGACGTCGGTCGTGATGTGGAACGAGTGGCCGACGCCGGTCCCGCTGATCATCGCCGCGGTGCCCTCCGCGGTGGCGATCGGGCAGAGCGGCGCGGCGCCCTGTGAGCCGCCGAGGAAGAGGATGGCGAGCTGGCCGGGCGGGAGGGCGCCGGTGTAGGGCGCATAGGCGATGCCCTGGCCCTTGCCGCTCGGGATGCGCGCGAAGTTGGCGACCGGGAGCGTCGAGCCGTTGAAATCGACGTTGATGTGGACGTCGGTGTTCCAGGTGTTGGCGACGAAGGCGACGAAGCACGCGCTCGCGCCGTCGTACTGATCCATGAACGTGGCGTAGTACTCGCAGCCGACGGAGTTCTTGTTGTTGACCGCCGCAGTGCAGGCGTCGATGCACGCCCCCGACGAGACGTCGCAGCCCTGGGTCCCGGTGCAGGTCTGGACGACGTTGTTGTTGCAGTCGATCACGCTGTGCAGATCGCTCGAGCAGCCGAGCCCGCAGCCGCTCCCGTCGCCGGTGCCGGTGTCTCCGAACGAGATGCTGCCGTCCGTCGGGCCGCCGTCGGGCGAGGTGGCGTCCCCACCCCCGTCGTGGCCGAAGAGACTGTTCCCGTTGCCCCCGCAACCGCACAAGATGAGTGCCAACAAAGCCGCGCGAGCTCGCATGGTGCCGAGACTATCAGACCGTGTGACGCGACACGCGGAAGATGGCGTGCTCGACGGCGCGAGAGGCCGTGGTCGACGCTTCCTCCCCGAGGGCGCGCCGCACTGCGTCGTCGAAGGGGACGAGCGCGTGCGGCGGGGCCACGTCCCAGAAGCTCCGGCCGCGGGCGACCAGGTCGTTCGCGAGCCCGTCGACCAGCTCGCGCGCGACCTTCGTATCCGCGCTGGTGACGAGCCGCAGCCACAAGCTCGACAGGCGCGGGGTCAGCACCGGGACGTCGACGACGAGCGGCCGCATTCCTCTCGCGCGCGCGATGCGAAGCAGGATCTCCTTCGCGGTCAGCGTCTCCGGTCCCGGTAGATCCCACGCTCCAGCCAGCCCGACGGGGAGCTCCAGCGCGGTGGCGATCGCGTAAACGACGTCGCTCACGTCGATCGGTTGCGAGCGGGACGCGAGCCAGCGCGGCAGGATCATCGCCGGGAGGCGACACGCGAGATCGCGCACGATGCGAAAGCTGAGGCTCTCGGCCCCGATGATCATCGCGGCGCGCAGCTCGAACGTGGGGACGCCGCTCGCCCGGAGCCTCGCGCCCGTCTCGAGGCGGCTGCGCAGGTGCCGCGACGGGGGACCGCTCGGCTCTACGCCGCCGAGGTAGACGATGCGCTCGACGCCGGCCGCGAGCGCTGCGGCTCCGAACGCGACCGCCGCGGCGCGCTCGCGCTCCTCGTAGTCGGCGGCTTCGGCCATGCGGTGAACCAGGTAGACGGCCGCGCGGCAACCCGCGAGCGCCGTTCCCATGGTCTCGGGTCGGTCGACGTCGAGCTGCACCCACTCCTCGCCAGGTCGAGCGGGCGGGGGATGGCGCGCCGCGCGGCGCACGCTCCAGCCGTCTGCGACGAGGCGTGGCGCGAGCCGTTTCCCGACGAAGCCCGTCGCGCCCGTGAGGAGGACCTTCATCCCCAAGGGCGATGCATCGACGGTGCCACGCCCCCACCTGTCGCGC
Organism: Polyangiaceae bacterium; assembly: GCA_035470765.1. GTDB lineage: Bacteria > Myxococcota_A > Polyangia > Polyangiales > Polyangiaceae > DASXHD01. The sequence goes on from DATIQP010000714.1 coordinate 5,022, forward strand.
TCGCGCGCGGCTCAGTATCGGAGGGCCACGCGCAGGGTCACCGTCGTTCCTCCGGCGACCACGAACTTCGACTCGTCCCATGTCGGGCGGCTGAGGGCGTGGGTGTGGTTGTTGGAGATGCCGTAGCCCTCCGTCGGGATGCCCAGGAAGTTCGTGTCGAGCTTGCCGTTCGAGTTCTCGTCGTGGATCACGGCCGCCGCGTACGTCCCTGGCGGCATCTGGTCGAACGTGCACGACGTCGTCGTCCCGCTCACGGGCACGTGCTTCTGCAGGTTCGGATTCGAAGGCCACTTGTCCGGAAAGCCTGCGCTCGTGTCGTAGAGCTGGCAGCCGAGCACGCCCTTCTGGTTGCGAAACGTGGACACGTCGAGCACGATCGTTGCCGTCGGGTCGGCCTGCGCTCCCGTCGGCGCGCCGAGCGCCGCGGCCACAGCGAGCAGGGCGGTGCGGGCGAACCTCATCGCGCGCGATTCAATCACGTCTTCGGGCTCGCGGGGAAGCCTGGGCCTGCCCTCAGTGGGGCGTCGGCGGGACGACGACGGTGTTGATCGGCTGGACGTTCATCCCGCCCGGGTACGAGTACGACACGTTGCACGTGAACGTCGCGCCCGTGAGCGGCGTGCCCCAGCCCCAGACATTGAGGCCGAACGGCGCGTTGCTCTTGAGCTCGTGGCGGCCGTTGCTGCAGCCGTTGACGTCGGTGAAGTTGCCCGTCTGCAGATCGAGGCGCGTCCACTGGTAGTTGCCGATGGTCTGCCAGCCGCCGATCGGCGCGCCGAGGCAATCGATGGTGACGTCCTGGAAGGCGTTGTTCGCGTCGGGGCGGCGGATCAAGACCAGGTTGGTCTCGGGATACGTCGGATCGGTCATGATGACGTAGTGCGACAGGTACTGCTGCGGCGGCACCTGCACCGAGAAGTCCGGGTCGCCGAAGCCCGCCCACGTCGACGCCGTGCAGAAGCCGCTCGCGCCCATCGCGGACCAGTTCGAGCTCGACATGTACTCGAAGAGCATGAACGGGTGCTGCGAGTCCTGGCTCTTGACCACGAACGGCGTGTTCGTGGCGAACTCCTTCATGTCGCCCTGGTTGACCGACGTCGGGGCGGCGGGGAAGCCGTTGCTCGCCGCCGGGGCGCTCGGCGTGTAGGTGAGCGTCGTGTTGTCGACGGCGCCGACGATGCGCCAGATCGCCGGCTCGGCGTGGCGCGGCCGGTACATGACGCCGACGTACTCGTTGCCCAGCGCGCGCACGGGCGGGAGCATCTGCTCGCCGTGATCGCAGAACGTCGCTCCCTGCGGCGCGTTCATGCACGGGTTGCCCGCCATGACACCGACGGGGTTGCTGGCGGAGACGACGGAGCCGACGAGGTCGGTGGACTGCTCGATCTGGGCCTGCTGGCCCTTGTTCAGCGTGAAGGTGACCGTCGAGTTGGCCGCGCCGCTCGGGATGCCGCCGCCGCCGGTGAGCGCCACCTTGGGCAGGAAGCTCACCGTGGTGTTGTCCTTGGCGGCGATGATGGTGACGCCGGGCGTGCCCGCGGTGTCGGGGGACGCGGTCGAGGCGACGTAGTTGGTGTCCCATGCGCTGACCGGCAAGAGAAGCGACGCCCCGGTGACCGCGACGCTGCCGCCGCCGTACGGGCTCATCTCGTACGCGACGACGGGCACGTCGGTCGTGATGTGGAACGAGTGACCGATGCCCGTGCCGTTCACCATCGCCGCCGTGCCCTCTGCGGTCGCCACCGGGCAGTTCGGCGGGCTGCCCTGGCCGCCGCCGAGGAAGAGCATCGCGACCTGGCCGGCGGGGAGCGCGCCGGCGTAGTTGCCGTAGGTGATGCTCGAGCCCTTGCCGCTCGGGATGCGCGTGAAGTTGCTGGCGGGGAGAGTCGAGCCGTTGAACTCGACGGTGATGTGCGCGTCGGTGTTCCACGTGTTCGCGACGAACGCCGCGAAGCAGTACGACGCTCCGATCGAGTTCTGCATGTGCGTCGCGTAGTACTCGCAGCCGACGGAGTTCTTGTTGTTGACCGCCGCGGTGCACGCGTCGATGCACGCCGCCGTCGAGACGTCGCAGCCCTGCGTGCCGGTGCAGGTCGTAATCACGTTGTCGTGGCAATCGATGACCGAGTGCAGATCGCTCGAGCAGCCGAGCGCGCACCCGCCGCCCTCGCCGAAGGACGCGTCGCCGAAGCCGATGGTGCCTCCGTCGTTGCTCACGGTGCCGTCCACGCCGCCGCCGTCGGGCCCGCCACCTCCTCCGTCGCCGAAGGCGCTCCCCCCGGAGCCGCAGCCGAGAATCACCAGCGAGCCACAAGCCAAGAGAGCAAACCGCATGACAACCTCAGTGCCCCCCAAAATCCGGACACCACCCATCACGCCGCCCACCCCAAATATATCGCGCCCCCTGCGCATCTTCCACGCCCCATTCCCATTCCCGTTCCCGTTCCCCTTCTTCATTCCCCTTCGTCCTTATCCCCCCATCTTGCGCCCCCGCGCACCCGCCCTTACCTTGCGCCCCCATGAAACCCGCCTCAGCCCTCCGGCTCCTCCTCGTGGCGCTCTTTGGCCTGCTCTTTGGGGGCGCGCTCTTCGGCTGCCAGAGCTACGACAAGCTCGTCGACCTCGACGCGACCTGCGATCAGAAATGGGCCGACGTGCAGACGCAGCTCCAGCGCCGCTACGACCTCATCCCCAACTTGGTCGAGACCGTGAAGGGCCAGGCCAAGTTCGAGAAGGACACGCTCGAGAAGGTGACCGAGGCCCGCGCGAGCGCCACGCAGATCAAGCTGAGCGCCGACGACCTCACGGACCCCGAAAAGATGGCCGCGTTCTCCAAGGCGCAGGGCGAGCTGAGCGGAGCCCTCACGCGCCTGCTCGTCGCCAGCGAGAACTACCCGGAGCTCAAGGCCAACGCCGCCTTCCACGACCTGCGCGTCGACCTCGAGGGGACGGAGAACCGCATCCAGCGGGCCCGCGCGGACTACAACTCCGCGGTGAAGGACTACAACGCGGAGCTCGGCAAGATCCGCGGCCAGGCGATCAACAAGGTGACCGGCAAGCCGTTCAAGAAGCGCGAGTACTTCGCCGCACAGGCCGACGCGCAGGCCGCGCCGAAGGTGTCGTTCTAGCGAAGCAGCCCGCGCAGGGCGGGCGCCAGCGCGGCCTCGTCCGGGGCGCCCTCGAGGAGCGGCGCGAGCGGGGCGCTCGACAGCGTGTGCCAGTAGAGGACGTGCTCGAAGCGTGCGCTCTGCACGTAATCGAGCGCGGCGGCGAAGCACTTGGCGGTGTAGGTGGCGTCGAGCGAAAGCCCGGCGTCCGCGGCGATCGCGGTCGCCCTCGCCCCCGCCTCCGTGGGCTCGCCGTAGCCCGCGCCGAGGTAGCTCGAGGTGAAGGTCAGCGCCCGGGCGGGGGCGCTATGGACGGCCAGGCCGTGGTCGCGCGCGTGTCGCCAGAAGGCCGCGCGGGCAAGCCGGCGCGTCCAGAATCGGACGAAGAACGCCGGGGCGGCGACGACGACGCCGATGAGCTCGCTGCGCAACCCCGCGAGCCGCAGCCCGGCGGCGAGGCCGGCTGCGGTGCCCCCCGAGCCCACCGTGACGACGATGGCGTCCGGCTCCGGGAGGGCGCCCGCCTTGACCTGGTCGGCGAGCTCGAAGGCAGCGTCCACGTACCCGAGCGCGCCGACGACGTTCGACCCGCCCATCGGCACGACGTACGCGTCGCGGCGCGCGTGGGCGATCACGCCCAGGGCCGCGCCCGCGTAGGTGCGCGCCGTGAAGAGGTGCGCACCGAGGGCGACGTCGGCGCGGAGGTCGTCGGCGACGTGCGGCGTGCGGCGCTGCGGCACGAGGACGGCGTCGACCTCGAGCCCCGCGCGCCCGCCGAAGAGCGCGGTCGCGAGGACATGGTGGCTGCCGGCCGCGCCGACGGTGACCAAGCGCCGCTTTCCCCGCCTCTGGGCCTCGGCGATGAGACGCTCGAGCTTGCGGACCTTGTTGCCGCCGTACGTCGGGTTCGTGAGGTCGTCGCGCTTCACCCAGAGCGCCGTCTTTGCGGTCCCGATGCCGGCGAGCCGCTCGACGGGCGTGGGGTAGTTCCCGATTGCGCTTTGCGTCACGACGCGCGAAGGTTAGCCGAAACCTCGCCGAAACACTCCCGCGCGCATATCTGTTTCTCGGAGTCCGACGTGCTCAAGAAGATCGAGGCCATCATCAAGCCCTTCAAGCTCGACGAGGTGAAGGACTCGCTCGCCGAGGTCGGCATCCAGGGGATGACCGTCACCGAGGTGAAGGGGTTCGGTCGCACCGGCGGCAAGAAAGAGGTCTACCGGGGCTCGGCGTACGTCGTCGACTTCGTGCCGAAGGTGAAGGTCGAGATCGTCGTCGCCGAGGAGCTCGTCGCCGACGTGCTCGAGGCCATCGAGAAGGCCGCGAAGACCGGTCGCATCGGCGACGGAAAGATCTTCGTGACGCCCGTCGAAGAGGCGGTGCGGATCCGGACGGGCGAGCGCGGCAAGGACGCCGTGTAGCCGAGCGTTCGCGGGCCAGACCCTGCCGACGCGATGCAAGTCGCAGCGCGTCCCCCGGTGCCCGTTGCCGCCACCACGCGACCGTGAAGTCACGCGCTCGGCGAAGACGTGGCTGACGATCTTACGCGTGGACGCGGTAGCGGAGGATCCAACCATTTCCGCCGAGGTAGAGCACGGTCTCGGCCGCGTCGGCCGCAGCCGAGAACGCGCCCCCGACGACCGTCGCAGTGATGACACTGCCCAAGTATCCGAAAGTGGGATCCATCGTACCGTCCGAGAGGAGGCGTTCAGCGGTCACACCCTTCGAGTCGCCGCCCGTGACAAGCACGCAATTCGACCCGGGGAGGTAGGCGAGCGGCCCCGGAGCTTGGGTGACGTGCACGTGCCCCTGCGCGCCCCAGGTCGAATCGAGCGTTCCGTCGGTCGCGATGCGCACGATGTCGCTTGCTCCGGCTACCGAGAGCTGTGCGATGAGCTCGCCAGTCGACGTCATGGCGCACGCGGTGCCCTGCCAGTACGCGTCGGCAAACGTCGTCGTGCCGCCATCGGCATAAGTCGCGTCGACCGTGTACACGCCGTTGCTCGGCACGAGCGCCGTGAACGTCGGCTTCGAATTGAGCACTCCTTGCATCATGACGCGCGTCGTCGCCGTCGGAAATGCGGCGAGATAGGGGGCGATCTGCGGCAGGTCGGCGCCGACGATGTTGTTGCTCGGATCGACCGTGTCGCTGCGGAACCCATCCATCACGACCACGTTCGAGCCGCTCCACATCGTCGCGTACCACGCGCCGCTGCTCGCCTCCCCCGCTTGGTCGATCGTACGTTCGAGTGTGCCGTCGGCAGCAAGCACGTAGACGTGTACGCCGCCGAGCGGAAGACACCCGATCGCGATCTCCCCATCCGGCGCCACCGCCACCGACCGCGGATAGCCAGCGCCCAGCGTCACCATGCCGTTCTGGCCAAACGTCGTGTCCAGGGCACCCGTTGGCATCAGGCGCTGGACGACGACCCCGGAGCTATAGCTGCTGCTGCCATCGACGACCACGAGCCGACCATCGCTCATGATCGAGATTCCGTACGCGATCCCCAACGTTCCCACGATGCCGTTTTGTCCGAAGCCGGGATCGAGCGAGCCGTCGCGCCCGGTGACGTAGACCATGATGTTTTGCGAATACGAGTCACCCGTGATTGTTGCGATCGCTTTGGCGATGGGCGCGTTGGCGTCGGCCGTGAGCGGCAACCCCTGCACGGTCCATGCACCGGCGGTCACGCCCGGCGGGAGGTTCGTGATTCCCGTGATCTTCACGCCGTGGTCCTGAATCGGCACGTACACCGTCTCGCCCCGAACGACGGCGACCGAAGACGGCGCATCAAAATACGGCGTCGGCGCCTCGAAAATCTCTTCGCCTCCGACGTAGTGTACGTCGGGTGCGGCGTCCGCTGCTGCATCGAACGACGAGCCCGCGGAGGACGAGCACTGCATCTGCGTCGTCGCGAGAGCGAGGATCGACAAGACGATTGCCGTCAGCCGGCTCATTGGTGGAGCCTAGCACCATCGGGTGATGCCGTTGCGCGAGCCACCTGTTTCCTCACCCGAGAGGCGCGTCGGCCGATCGCCGCGAGGAGAGCGTACGCCCGCCGACTACTTCGCGGTTCTCGACGAAGCGCGCCCGCTCGCTCGCCCTATGGGAGCTCGAATAATGTCCACGAAGACGGGTCGCATCGGCGACGGGAAGATCTTCGTGACGCCCGTCGAAGAAGCGGCGCGCATCCGGACGGGCGAGCGCGGCAAGGACGCTGTGTAGGGTCGCGGTTAGCCGTGGGCGGTCAGCCGGGAGGCGCCACGCACGAAGCTGCAAGAGCTCAGCGCGACGGGCGCCCGAAACGGGGGCGCGCGCGAGCCAGGGGCGGATGGCGGCACCTGGGTGGCGTGGATCGTGCACAACACAATGCGGTCTACGTCGTCCCGTGCGGGATTACCAAAGATCACCCTGCCATCGTGTGCCAACCAGCCGGCCACCATGACAGCAGGAATCGCATGAAGGCAACCCTCGCAGCAGAGCTCCCTAGGCAGCAAGGCGGACCGGTGGGCCGCGGGCGTCCCTCGGTAGCCGTGCCACGAGGATCGTCATGAAGGCGGTGTTTGGGTGGGCGGCCGCCGCGTTCGCCTTGATGGGCGTCACCGGGCAGGCGTGCAGCACCGGAGTCCCCACCGACGCCTGCGATCGGTTGTTCGACGCGTACGTCGCCTTGCTCGAGAAATGCGGGCCTCCGGTCGGACGTGTCGCGCCGCTCAACGTCCTCGACACGCGCGTGGATGACGTCTTCGACGCGCGGTCGCAGTTCGATGCGCACTACTGCAGCGTCGTGCCCGGCATGCAAGGGGTATCGAACATGCGTGCGGGAATCGATTCGTGCACCGCAGCGCTCGCCGGCGCCGCAGCCGGCTGCGACTTTTCGGTCATCGGAGCTGCGTGCGCGCTGCGCGGAACGTTGCCGTGGAAGTCTCCATGCGCCTATTCCGAGCAATGCGCGAGCGGCTGGTGCATCCCGGGTGGGCCGCCGAACCCGTCCACGGATCTCGTGTGCGGGACGTGCGCGCGGCTCCGTCAAGCGGGCGAAGACTGTTCGACCGCCGACGACCTGTGCGACACGGGGAGCTTCTGTTCTCACGTTCTGGGAAGCAGCGTGTACACCTGCACGAGCTACGTGCCGGTCGGCGCGGCCTGCAACTACGTCGACGCGCAATGCGACCCGGCCAGCGCGAGCTGCAGCGGGACGTGCATCTCCATCAAGGGCGTCGCGGCGCCGGTCCAGCGGTTGCCGTTGTGCGGAGCCATGTGCAGGGGCGGCGACGTGGATGGCGGGTGGCAGCCCGCGCCGTGCACCTGCGGCCCGTCCGCAACTTGCCCGAACATGCTCGATTCGGCGTGCGAGCCGAAGGCGAAGCTCGGCGAGCCGTGCGTCGTCGGCGGCAGGTCGTGCGACGTCTGGCTCGTGTGCACCAACGGCGTCTGCAGCGAGCCGGACGCGACGCTGTGCACGGGCAAGTGAGGCGAGCGCGTAAGCGCGTGGCCGGGCCGGGTGAGTCGGGCAAACCGCCAACGGCTGCCAGCCAACGGCTTCAGAAACGAAGCAAGGCCGCGAAGACCGGTCGCATCGGCGACGGGAAGATCTTCGTGACGCCCGTCGAAGAGGCGGTGCGGATCCGGACGGGCGAGCGCGGCAAGGACGCGGTGTAGGTGAGCTGCTAGCCGTTGGCTGTTAGCCATTAGGCATCGCGCGCCTGCGCCGGCTGCCCCCGCGCGTCACGTGCTGGTTTCTCAAAAGAACGCAAACACCGCGTTGCGGATCGGGTGGCGTCAGTTATCCGTGTCGGTTTGTGCCGGCGTTGGGTCCGCGCTCGTCGACGGCGGCGCCGGTGGCGCGGCGATCTCCGTCGCCTCCGATTGCGGAAGGATGGGCGCGTTCGCGGCCGGCGCGGGGCGCGAGGTCTGGTGCCCCAGGAGCCAACCCCCTGCGCCCGTCATCGCCGCGATGACGAGGAACGCAACGACCGACCACACCGGCGAGCGCCGCGGCAGATACGAGGAAGCCGGCCGCTCGAACCCCGTCTCCGTCTGAGAGATCGGAGGCGGCGGTGCTGCGACAGGCAGCGGCGCGAGAGGCGGCGGCCCTTCGAACAACGGCTCGTCGACGACGATCGGAACCTCCACCGGAAGCGGGGGCGGCGTGGACTTGGTCGCCCGCGGCGGAAGCGGCGGCGGCGTCGACTTCGTGCGTGGGGGAAGCGGCGGCGGCGTCGACTTGCTCGCGCTGGGCAGCGGCGGCGTGGACTTGCTCGCGCGCGGCGGGAGCGGCGGCGGCGTCGACTTCGTGCGCGGTGGAGGCGGTGGAGGCCGCTGGCTCGGAGTCTTCGGCGCGTGTTGCCGGAGGTCGACGACGACGAAGCGCATCCCGTTCGCCGTGCCGACGTCGATCACATCCGGGGCGCGCAGCTCGCGCTCGAAGCGCGCGGACAGCTCCGGATCTTCCGGATCGCGCCGAAAGACCTTGATGCAGACGCGACGGTCGCTCGTGTCGGTGCCTTCGTACAGGACCATGTCCCGCATCTGAAGGCGCACACGCTCGATTCGGTAGGTGTGTGACAGGGTGGTGCCGAGTTTGAGCAGGTCCACGATGCTGATCGCTCAAGCAACGTTCGTGCTCAGGCGCGCGTACGGTTTTGTCGATGCTTGGAGGACCCGGCGGCGCATCGACGGCGTTCGGTGAGGCCCGCGACGCACTCGGTGCGGTACGACCACGCTCGGTGCGGCACCACGCTCGGTGCGGCGCGTCGTGGTGAAGCGTGACCTCACGGACGAGTTGGCCCCGAGTCCTTCGTCGCTTCTGCGTCGCTACGGCTCGTAGGCTGCAAATTCGACGCGTTTGCGGAGACCGCCAACGGCAAGCAGCCAACGGCTTCAGAAATGAAGCGTCGTGATCACCACCCGGTCCCCATCGAGCGTCGCCGAGCCTTTGTCGACGACCGGGAGGCGCTCGCCGCCCCGTCGCGCGCGCCAGAGGCCGACGTAGACTTTGTACGTCTTGCCCGCCTCGAGCGCGATCGGAGGGAGCGCGTCGCGCAGGGTCTTGTCCGCCGGGAACGCCTCGAACGGCGCCACGGTAGCCAGCGCGACGTGGTCCACGTTCACGACGTCGCCCTTGTCCGGCTCGATGTGGACGAAGACCCCGAGACCGGGCGGCGCAGGGCCGGCGAGGCGCCAGTCGAGCTCGAGGTCGACCATGGGCCCCTCGGGTACGACGTGGGAGACCACCCGCGCCGCTTGCAGGGTCACGCCGTCGGTGAAGCGAACGCCGAGCGCCTCCGCCTGCGGGGGCGGGGCGTCGGCGATCATGGGATCGCCGTCGGGCAGGACGAAGCGCGGCGGCGGGCGCGGCGGCTCGCGGACGAGCGCAAAGGCGAGGCCGACTCCCCAGAGCGGAGTCGTCGCGACGGCCGCGCAGAGCGTCCACGCGCGCGGGGTGCGGGGCTCGCCTCGCCGACGGACGTACACGAGCAAGAAGGCGATCGCCCCGAGGGCCAGCAGCGTCGCTGCGATCCCGCCCACGGCGGAGCGCGGCAAGAAGCGAAGCGTCACGTCGTGCGCTCCCTCGGGCAGGTCGACCGCGAGACGGTCCTGATCGCTCGTGACGAAGCCGAGGCTCGAGCGCCAGCCGGGGTGCCAGTTCTGGTTGACGATCACGCGCGCGGGCCGCGACAGCTCGACGTGCAGCTCGATGCGGTCGGGCGACCACGAGACGCGCTCGACCTTGCCCGCGCCTACGTCGGCGGCGGCGAGGAGCTCCTCGTGGGGGAGGTCGCCCCGCAGGGCCGCCGACTGAGGCACCTGGTAGTCGTCGAAGCACGAGAGCGTCCCGCGCGCCATGCCCGGGTAGTACGCCGCGAGCCACCGATTGCCGCGCGCCTTCGCGAAGTCCGAAGCCTCCCGGAGCTCGGCGGGTGCGGCCATGAGCGTGCGTCCGCGCTGCCAGGACCAGGAGTTGTCGACGAGCACGCCCGCGTTGATTCCCAGCAAGGTCGCGGCGGCGACCGGGATCCATGGCGAGCCGAAGCGCCGGCCGCGCCGCGCGCGCACGAGGATCTGGAGCTTGCCGAGGCCGCGTGCAGCGAGCACGGCGTAGAGCATCGCGAACGGGACGAGGAAGCGCTCGGGCGAGCGCAGCATCGTGTAGGGCGGGATCCCGCGCAGGATGGCGTAGCCGGAAGGGTGCGCCGAATAGCCCGACGCGAGCCACGTCCAGAAGAGCGCCCCGACCAGGAGCCAGAGCGCTCGCCGATCGATCGCGGCCAGGAGCGCGAGGGGGAGGACGAGCACGCCGACGATGAAGTCGCCGCGCATCGGGATGGTCCTGCCGAACAGGAGCTGGAGCATCTCCAGCGGCGGGATGGACGCGAGCGCGCCGAGCAGGCGTGGCGCCGCGGCGAGCGTCTCGGCGATCGGCCAGAGCCGCACCGCCGCGAGGCCAGCCGCGAGCACGGCGGCGAGCGCCACGTTGCCGATCGCGACCCGGATGCGCGCCCGATCGCGGCGTAGCCGCCAGAGCGCCTCGGCCGCCTCCCACGCGCCGATCAGGAGCATGTACGGCGCCGCGTATGTACCGCCGAAGCACGTCATCCACCCGACCGCGCCCGCAGCGAGCAGCGCGCCGCGCAGGCTGCCTTGCAGTCCGCGGCGAAGGCCGAGCGCCGCCCAGGGCAAGAGCTCGAAGCCGAGGAAGTTGATCCACTCGAACGCGGCCGATCGCGGGAAGAAGCCCGACAAGGCGAAGATGGGCGCGGCGAGCGCGGCGCCGAGGGGGCCGGCCCCTCTCGCGCGGGCGTAGCGGTAGGTGCCTTCGAGGCCGGCGATCGTCGCGAGCACCGCGACGATCGAGCTCGAGCGGAGCGTGCCGAAGAGGAGGGTGAGCACGAACGTCGGCGCGGTGAAGCGCGCGGACGGCGTGCCGAGGGCGTAGATGCCTCCGCAGTAGTACGGGTTCCAGAGCGGGAGCTGGTGGAACTTGAGCACCGAGATGCGCGCGCTGTCCTCGAAGAGCGTGAAGTACTGCGCGTCGCGGTAGTCGACCATCGAGCCCGCGTGAGAGAGGAACGGCCACTCCGCGAGGACGGCGAGCGCGGTGAAGACTGCGAGCCGCGGCCACGTCGCTGCGGCGAGTCGGCGAAGCGTCGCGATGAACCGTCGCGCTCTCATCGCAGGATCAATACGCGAGCCGGGGGCGGCAGGGTGGGACTCTCGGATCGGGCGTCACGGGCGCCGACCAGTGCGCACGCATGCCGTCGTCGACCGCGCGCAGCACGTCGGCGAGGCGGACGTCGTGCGACGCCGCGAACGATCGCGCCTCGCCCTCCTCGCGCGAGTGGAAGTCGTCGTCCTGCGACCACGGGTCGCCCGGG
>DATIQP010000715.1:0-1655 GCA_035470765.1 Polyangiaceae bacterium
GGGCATCGTCCAGAAGATCTTCTACTTCCACGTGCCGAGCGGCTACAGCATGTACCTCGGCGCGACGGCGTGCTTCATCGGCAGCGTCGGCTACCTGATCCGCCCGAACGATCTCTGGGACGCGCTCGGCCGCGCCGGCGCCGAGGTCGCGGTCGTCTTCGGCACGATGCTCCTCGTGACGGGCCCGCTCTGGGCTGCCAAGGCGTGGGGCTACTACTGGACGTGGGACCCGCGACTGACGACGGCGCTCTTGAGCGTGCTCATCTACGTCGCCTACCTCGTTCTGCGCGCCTTCGCGGGCGACGGCGAGGGTGAGCGGCGCTTCGCCGCCGCGCTCGGCATCATCGGCGCCGCGAACCTGCCGATCATTCACTTCAGCGTGCAGAAGTGGGGCGGCCAGCACCCGGCGGTCATCACCGGCAAGGGAGGCGGCCTGCACAGCCCCGACATGAAGCTCGCCCTCGGCCTGGGCTTCGCGGCGTTCACGGTGTTCGTCATCGCCCTGCTCTGGGCCCGCACCCGCCTGCAGATGATGCAGAGCCGCCTCGCGCGCGCCGAACAAGACGCAGTCGACCTCGACCTCATCCAAGAAGACGCATGACCCTCTCCCTCCTCCACCTCGATCCCACGCCCGCGGCTTCGTCCCCGTCCGAGGTCGGCGCCGCAGGCACGACCGCCGGCCCGAAGGGCACACCAGACGATCGCGCCACCACCTTCGAGGCGCAGCAGGGCTCGCCCATCGCCGAGCATCGCAGCGGCGAGCAGCTGCTCGTCGAGGCCTACATCTTCATCTGGATCATCGCGATCGTCTTCCTCGGGTCGATGTGGATGCGGCAGCGCGCCATCGGCAAGCGGCTGGGCGACCTCGAGTCCGCCCTCGACCGCGCCGCGGCCAAGGCCGACGCCAAGGACCTCAAGGACTGACCATGCCCGTCGAGCACGTGTTGTTCATCCCGGGCGTGCTTCTGATCGGCACCGTGTTTGGCTACATTCTCGGCGTCCGCGCCGAGCGCGCTCGCATCGACAAGCGCAAGCGCCGCATCAAGGAGTGAGGAGCCGCCGCAGGCGGGACGACAGCCCGAAAGGGCCTGGAGACGGAGACGCAACATGTTCGACTTCGAACCCACCGAGGAGCAGAAGGCCCTCATCGACACGGCACGCCGCTTCGCCAAGGAGCGCATCATCCCGGTCGCCGCCGAGTGCGACCAGAAGTCCGTCTTCCCGAAGGACGTCTTCGTCGCCGCGCACGAGATCGGCCTGGTCAACCCGTGCATCCCGTCGGAGTTCGGCGGCTCGGGCCTCTCCGACCTCGACATGACCTTCATCACAGAGGAGCTCGCGTACGGATGCTCCGGCATCTGCACCAGCATGAGCGCGAACAACCTCGCGGCGACGCCGATCAAGCTCGGCGGCAGCGCGGAGCAGAAGAAGAAGTACCTCGGCTGGCTCGCGCGCGAGCCGATCTTCGCCACGTACGCGACCACCGAGCCCGCCGCCGGCAGCGACGTGGCCGGCCTGCAGTGCCGCGCCAAGAAGGAGGCGGACGGCAGCTGGGTGCTCAACGGCACCAAGTGTTGGATCACGAACGCCTCGTTCGCGAGCTTCTACGTCATCTTCGCCACCGAGAACCCGGAGCTCAAGCACAAGGGCATCGG
>DATIQP010000716.1:0-3487 GCA_035470765.1 Polyangiaceae bacterium
GTCGATCGTCGTGAGCTCGGAGACGTAGGGGATGGCCCCGGCGTCCCCGACGAGCACGCGGGCGTCTCGCGGGGCGATGCGCGCGAGCTCGCGGCCCACGCGCACCTGCTGGTCGTGGATGTTCTCGCTCGCCTCGGCGAAAAAGCGACGCTGCGGATCCATGCGCGAGAGCGCGCCGGCCACGAAGAACCCGCCCGCGAGCACGGCCGCCCAGGCTCCGACGCGGCGCCCGAGCGCGCTCAGGCCGAGCCCGACGGCGACGAGCAGGAGCAACAAGCTTGGCGCGTAGTAGCGAAAGCCCTGGTAGCGCGCGGCGCCGTTGAACGACACCAGGAGGCCGAAGAGTACGGCCGAGGCGAGCGCGGCCCCGGCGACCGCGCGCGTTCGGCGGTCGACCAGACCCAGGCCCGCGCACGCGAGCAGAAGCCAGAGCAGCCTCGGCGCGGCGACGGCGCTGCCCTGGAGCACCTTCCAGTAGAAGTAGAGCGCGTTGAGCAAGAGCTCCCGCGCCCGGTCCAGATCGCTGAGGTAGGGGTTGGACGAAAGAAGCTTGAGGCGAGCGCCCGCCGAGGCGAAGTCGCCGGTCGCGGCGAAGTTGAGGAGGAGGACCGAAAGCGTCGCCAGGGCGCCGGGGCCGGCGACGCGCACCATCGCGGCGAGTGGCGAGCTCGAACGCGCGTGCCGTGCCGCGAGGACGGCGAGGACGAAGACGACGACGGCCGCCTCCGGGCGCGTCCACACGAGCAGCGCGCCCCACGCGCCCAGGCGCCACTGAAGGGACGAGCGCCCGAAAGCGGGGGCCGAGACGAGCCGCCGGGCGAGCACGAGCGAGTGCAGGAGCAACCCCGCGAAGAGGGCGACCTCCATGCCCGAGAAGAGCGTGAAGTCGAGCGCGCCGACGGAGACGAGCAGCGCCGACGCGGCGAGGCCGACGAGCGGGTGCGTGCGTCCGAGCAGGGTGCGCAGCGACACCGTCGCCCAAACGAGCGAGCCGCACGCGACCAGCGCCGCCCACACCGCCAGCCGCATGGCCCGAAAACCGACGGCGTAGCCGAGCGCGAGCACCAGGGCGTAGAGCGGGGACGTCTCGCCGGAGCTGTAGCCCTGTCCCGCGATCCACTCGAACGGATGACCTCGGCAGAAAGCCCGCGCGAAATCGAAGTGGATGAAGACGTCGTCGAGCGGGACGGGAAAGGCTCCCCCCGTCGCCCGGAGCCCCGCGATGTAGAAGGTCCCTGCCGCGCCGAGCACGCAGGCGGCTGCGGCGGGCACGAACGCGCGATCGGCCACGACGGACCAGCTCGTGAGCTTGTCCCGCTGCTTCGCTGGACTTATGGTGCCTGCCGCCATGAGCGTCTCGGACGAATCGACGGACAAGGGGTACTGGGATGCGGTCGAGGAGGCAACCGAGCTGCTCCACGAGGAGCGCTTCCACGACGCGCTCGTCGCGTTGCGCGAGGTCATCCGGCGCGATCCCCAGAACCCGTACGCCTACTACTTTCTCGGGATCGGCCTCTACGAGGTGGGCGAGGTGGAGCCGGCGCGCGACGCCTACCGCGCGTGCCTGCGGGTCGCCCCGAAGCACCTCGGCGCGCGCATCGCGCTGAGCCACGTCCTGCGCCAGCTGGGGGACGCGAAGGAGGCCATCAAGGAGGGCACCCTCGCGCTCACGCAAGCGCCGAACGACCCGGACGCGCTCCACGCCGTCGGCCTGGCGTATCTAGCGCGCGGCGACAACGGAGCGGCGCGCAAGTACCTGCGGGCTTTCCTGGCTACGCGGCCCGAGTTCGAGGTCCAGCTCGAGGTCCAGGCGACCCTGGACCAGCTCGACCAGCAGGATCCCGAGAACTGACGGCGAGCATCCACACGGCCGCGGCGACCAGCGCGGGCGGGTAGGTCGCCAGCAGGGCCTTTCGCCAGCCCGGCACGGCGACGAAGGCCACGACCCAGGACGCGGCGACGGCGAGCGCGGCCAGCCGCGCACCCGTGTCGGATCGGAGGCGGTCGCGGAGCATCCACGCGGCCAGCCCGATCAGCACGTAGTCGTAGGGCAAGCAGTGCCAGGCGCAGGCCAGCGTGGCGAGGACGGCCGTCGCGAAGACGATCTCGAGGTCGTCGCGCCAGCGCCACATCCAGAACAGGGCCGCCGCGGCGCACGCCGCCATCGCCGCGAGCGCCAGGACGCCGCCCATCGCGCCGAGCTGCGCGAACGACGCCCGCCACGTCACGCTGTCGAAGCGCTCGGGGTGCTCGCGGACGTACGCCGAGAAGCTCGCGGCGGCCTGGGGGTAGGCGCGCGTGGCCCCCGGGGCGAGCGCGAGGCAGACCGCGGCCTGCAGCGCGAGGCCGAGCGCGAGGCCGGAGAGGGCGCGCGCCCGCTCGCGTCGCACGATCAGCGCCGCCGGGATCGCGACGAGCATCGTCGGCTTGAATGCGAGCATGGAGGCGACTAGCCCGGCTCCGAACGGCCGCCCCTGGCGCATCAGGACGTACGTCGCGGCCATCAGGCCGAGCGCGGCGTACGCGAGCTGGCCCGCGAAGAACGCGGCGACTCCGGGGAACGACGCCGTGACCCAGAGGGCGTCCGTGGCGTCGTCCGTCAGCCGCTTGGCGGCCCACGCCAGAACGAGCGCGCCCGCCACGGCGACGAGCGCGAGGGCCACGGCGTTGGGAACGAGCGCGAGCGGCGCGACGGCGATCGCCGTGATGGGCGGGTAGGCGAAAGGAAACTTGGCGAGCTCCGGGCGCAGCGCCGCGGCGTGGACCCGCGCTTGCTCCGTGGCGTCGTAGAGCGGGCGCCCCTCGAGCAGCAGCCGCCCGCCGGCCCGCAGGATCGCCAGGTCCCAGCCCCACCGCGACGGACCCACGCCGTCGCTGCGCAGGTCGAGCGCGAAGGCCGACCAGGCGACGATATTGGCGGCGACGAGGAGCGCGCGTCGTCGCACGTCACACCACGATCCTGGACGAGCGTACGAGCCAGAACGAGAGCCCGCAGAGGGCGGGCATGGCGGGATGGAGGGCGACGCCGAACGCGCTGCGCTGGACGTCGGCGAGCGCCACGAAGCCCCAGACCCCGATGTAGAGCAGGCCGATGGCGCGGAGCGCGCCGCGCGATGGGCTCGTCCGCGGCAGAAGCAGCCACGCGGGCAGCGCCAGCAGGACCCAGTCGTACGGCGCGCAGTGCCAGGTCGAGGCGAGCGTGGCGAGCACCGCGATCGCGAGGCAGGCGTCCGTGTCCTCGCGCGCGCGCCACATCGCGACCACGCCGAGCGCGGCGCACGCGACCATCGCGATCGCCGCGCAGCCCGCCGCGAGCGTGCCGTGGCCGGGGAGCGCGAGGGCGAAGAACGCGCGCCACGTGAAGCTCAGCGTGTCCTTGAAGTGCGTCGCGACGTAGGAGTTGAAGCGGCCGAGCGCCGCGGGGAACGCGCGCGTGTCGGAGGGGGCCGCCACGAGGCAGATCGCGAGCTGCGCCGCTACCCCGGCC
>DATIQP010000717.1:0-8128 GCA_035470765.1 Polyangiaceae bacterium
GGCTACTCGCTCGCGCACTCGTTCGGCGCCGCGTTCGACAACCCCGATCTGATCGTGGCGTGCGTCGTCGGCGACGGCGAGGCGGAGACCGGCCCCGCGGCGACGGGCTGGCACGGCAACAAGTTCCTCGACCCCGCGCGCGACGGCGCCGTGCTGCCGATCCTGCACCTCAACGGCTACAAGATCGCGGGCCCGACGGTGCTCGCGCGCATCCCCGAGGGCGAGCTCGTCGCGCTGATGAAGGGTTACGGCTACGAGCCGCTCCTGGTCGACGTGAGCGAAGCGGCGGAGCGCGCGCCCGCGCACCGGGCCATGGCCGCCGCGTTCGATGGAGCGTTCGCGCGCATCGCCGAGATCCAGAAGGCGGCCCGCGGCGGCGGCTCGTCCGAGCGGCCGACGTGGCCGATGATCATCCTCCGGTCGCCGAAGGGCTGGACCGGCCCGCACGAGGTCGACGGCAAGCTCGTCGAGGGGACGTTCCGCGCGCACCAGGTCCCGCTGGGCGAGGTGCAGACACGCCCCGAGCACCTCGCGGAGCTCGAGCGCTGGATGCGCAGCTACCGGCCCGAGGAGCTCTTCGACGCCTCGGGCAGGCTGCGCCCCGAGCTGCGCGCCCTCGCGCCCACCGGCGATCGGCGCATGGGCAAGAACCCGCACGCCAACGGCGGGCGTCTGCTGCGCGAGCTGCGCATGCCCGACTTCCGGTCGTACGCCGTCAACGTCCCCGCCCCCGGCGGCACGTTCGCCGAGGCGACGCGTGTCCAGGGGGCCTTCATCCGCGACGTCCTCGCCAGGAACGCGGCGCAGAAGAACTTCCGCGTCTTCTCGCCGGACGAGACCGCGTCCAACCGGTGGACCGCGGTCTTCGACGTCGAGGCGCGCGAGTCGATGGGGACGATCCTGCCGACCGACGATCACGTGCACCACGACGGGCGCGTGATGGAGGTGCTGAGCGAGCACCAGTGCCAGGGCTGGCTCGAAGGCTATCTGCTCACCGGCCGCCACGGCTTCTTCTCCTGCTACGAGGCCTTCATCCACATCATCGACTCGATGTTCAACCAGCACGCCAAGTGGCTCAAGGCGTGCGGCCACATCCCGTGGCGCGCCCCCATCGCGTCGCTCAACTACCTGCTCACCTCGCACGTCTGGCAGCAGGACCACAACGGCTTCAGCCATCAGGATCCGGGGTTCATCGATCACGTCGTCAACAAGAAGGCCGAGATCATCCGCGTGTATCTGCCGCCGGACGCCAACACGCTGCTCAGCGTGACCGATCACTGTCTACGCAGCCGGAGCTACGTCAACGTCATCGTCGCGGGCAAGGCGTCGTCGCCTCAGTGGCTCGGCATCGACGACGCCGTGCGCCACGCGACGAGCGGCATCGGCATCTGGGAGTGGGCGTCGAGCGATCAAGGCCAAGAGCCGGACGTGGTGCTCGCGTGCTGCGGGGACGTACCCACCCTCGAGACCCTCGCGGCGGCGTCCATCCTTCGCGAGAAGGTCCCGGAGCTGCGCGTGCGCGTCGTCAACGTGGTGGATCTGATGCGCCTCCAGCCCGCGGAGGAGCACCCGCACGGCATGTCGAACCGCGACTTCGACGTGCTCTTCACGACGAGCAAGCCGATCATCTTTGCGTTCCACGGCTACCCGTGGCTGATCCACCGCCTCGCCTACCGCCGTCACGGCCACCCGAACCTGCACGTGCGCGGCTACAAAGAGGAGGGCACGACGACGACGCCGTTCGACATGGTGGTGCTCAACGATCTGGATCGCTTCCACCTCGTCGCCGACGTGGTCGATCGCGTGCCGGCCCTCGGCGCGCGCGCCGCCTACTTGAAGCAGTGGGTGCGCGACAAGCTCGTCGACCACCGCCGCTACGTGACCCAGTACGGCGAGGACATGCCCGAGGTCCGCGAGTGGCACTGGCGCGCCCTGCGCTGAGCGAGCTAGGTGCGTGTGCTGCATAGCACACGCACACAGCCTCGGACGAGCCTCGGCTAGAGCAGCGTGGCCTTGGCGGCGAGCTCGGCGCGCGATCGGATGCCGAGCTTGCGAAAGACGCTCTGGAGCTGGTTGGCCACCGTGCGCACCGAGCAGTGCCGCGCTTCGGCGATCTCGTGGTTGCTCTTGCCGTCGAGCGCGAGCAGCGCCACCTCGCGCTCGGCCGACGTCAGCTCGCCCGTCTTGTCGCTGTCGTCGACGTCGAACGAGAGGATGGCCACCGTCTGCCCCTCGCCCGAGTACTCGACGCGGAGGTTCTTCGGGGCCTTGCTCGCCTCCGCCGCGGGCTCCACGGGCGGCACCTCGGGCTTCTTCCCGTCGCCCTCGCCCTGCATCAGGAGCTCCCCGTGCGCGCGCGCCAGTTGCGAATGAGCTCGACGCGGCTGCGCGCGCCGAGCTTGGCGGCGGCGGTCGAGAGGTGCATGGCGACCGTGGAGGGCGCGATGCCGAGCTCGTAGGCGATGAGCTTGTTCGAGTGGCCCTGCGCTGCGTACGCGACGACCTGGGCCTCGCGCGGCGAGAGATCGGCCGCCGCGGGCACCTGGGGCTCGTTGCGCACCGCCACGACGTAGCGCTTGCCGTCGTGGTCGAAGTGATCGAGCAGCGTCCACCGGCCGGAGACGAGCGCCTTCCAGGCCTCCACGGCGCCGGGCGGGTCGGCGCGGCGCGCGTTGCCGCGTGCCTTGGTCATCGCGCGAGCGGCCTGCTGGAGGGCGTCGAGCGACGCACGCGCATCGGGCCCGACGTTCTGCGACTCGTCGACGTGCTCGAAGCGGCCGCCCGGCGTCATGACGGCGTCGGCGTCGTCCGGCGAGGTCGTCCGCCGGCCACGGCGCAGGCGCATGCCCGCCGACATGTGAGCGGCGACGCGGCTCCAGGCGACCGCTTCGCCGCGCCGGACGCTGCTGACCTCCCCGAGCGGAGCGCCCACGAGGCAGCCGTAGCCGGCCGGCTCCGTGGCCGCGACGCTCATGAAATCGACGATGCCGAGCGGCGCGAGAAAGCGCTGGTGCACGTCGATCTCGCGGATGTGGTTGCCGACCTTGAGGCGGCTGCTCATCGTGGCGCACGTGGCCCGCCCGCCCGTGGCGGCCGTCGCCTCCTTGATGAAGCGGTAGGTGATCTCGCTGGGCGCTTCCACCTCGAGCGCGCGCAGCGCCTCGATGGAGCCAGGCGGCGTGCCGCGCCCCACGGGCGACGAGACGTGCACGCGCTCGCCGTCGAGCTCGTAGAACATGCCGCACGTGCCGAGGCCGCGATCGAGGCCGGCGCGCGCCGCGCGATCGACGAGGCGCGCGAGCCAGCTGCCGTCGTCGCCGTCGAGACGGTACGCCGCCTCGATGACGCTAACGAGATCGCCCCGCGACACAGCAGCCATGAGCGCCCCTACGATAGCACGCCCCTTCCATGGCGTGCGTGCGGCCGGCCAATTACCTGCGTCAGGGCCTTCGCACCGGGCCTCTTCCCTGGGTAATCGTGATAGGGCGAGGCATTTCGGTCACCGATGTGATAGCGGACAAAAAGGCATGTCCGGTCAGCTTCGCGAGCTCAGCGATTTGGTGATCCGCTGGGTGCACCTCATCGCCGGCATCATGTGGATCGGCAACTCACTGCTCTTCAACTGGCTCGATCGCAACCTCGAGAAGGCGAAGGACAGCACCGACCCCAACTACCAGGGCAAGATCTGGCTGCTCCACAGCGGCGCCTTCTACGACGTCGACAAGAAGCTGCTCCACCCGCACGAGATGCCGGCGAAGCTGCACTGGTTCAAGTGGCAGAACTTCACGACGTGGGCGAGCGGAATCCTGCTCCTGTTCGTCGTGTACTACTCGGGCGGCGGCGCGCTGCTGGTCGACCCGAGCGTGCGCGCGCTCGGCGTGCCGGCGGCGATGGGCATCGGCGTGGGATCGATCGTCCTGTCGTGGCTCTTCTACGACTTCGTCTGGCGCTCGCCGCTCGGCAAGCGGCCGGTCGTCGCCTCCGCGCTGTGCTTCCTCTGGGTCGCGGGCCTCGCGTACGGGCTCACGCACCTGCTCAGCGGGCGCGCCGCGTACATCCACGTCGGCGTCACGCTGGGCACCCTCATGACGGGCAACGTGTGGTTCGTCATCGTCCCGTCGCAGCGCGAGCTCGTCGCAGCGACCACCGAGGGGCGCGAACAGGACCCGGCCTTCTCGCTGCGCGCCAAGCAGCGCAGCATCCACAACAACTACATGACCTTCCCGTTGCTCTTCATGATGGTGAGCAACCACTTCCCGAGCACCTACGGCAACAAGCTCTCGTGGATCGTGCTCGGCGTGCTCTCCATCGGCGGCGCGCTCGTGCGGCACCTGATGAACATCCGGTTCCACTACACGCGCTGGTTCCCGGTCGCGGCGCTCGTCGTCGTCGGGACGCTCGTCGGGCTCTTCTTGCTCACGCGGCCGCCGGAGCGGGAGGCCACGGCCAGCACCGCAGGACACGCCTCGTTCCACGCTGCGTACGGCGTGATCCAGCAGCGGTGCGCGCCGTGCCACAGCGCCCATCCCAGCGACGACACCTGGAAGACCGCGCCCTCGGGCGTGATGTTCGATACGCCCGAACAGGTCGGGCGGCTCGCCCCACGGATCAGGGAGCGCGCGGTCGTGTCGCGGACGATGCCGCTCGCGAACAAGACGGGCATCACACAAGCCGAGCGCGACATCCTCGGCGATTGGATCGATCAGGGCGCGACGACGCAGTGAGCGTGCCGCGCCCCGACCGAGGGTGACTGCTTACTTCTTCGGAGCCGCCTTCGGGGCCGCCGAGCTCTTCGGAGCCGCGGAGCCCTTCGGGGCCGCGCTGCCGCCCGGCGCCGCCGACGGAGCCTTCTCGGCGTCCTTGACGAAGGCCGCAAGGGCCGCGGTGACCTTCTTGTCCTTCTTGTCGACGCAGGCCTTCATGCCGCCCGAGGTCGCGGACGTGTCCGGCGGGGTGGACGTGATGCCCGAGTCGGTCGCCTGCTTCTTCTGCTCGTCGCTGAGCTTGCTCCACTCGGCGGTGAACTTCTGGTAGGCGGCGGCGTTCTCCTTGGTGAACTTCGTGATCTCCGTCGCCAGGGCGTCGCACTTGCCGTCCTTGGCGAGCAGGGCCTTGAGGTTGCCGTCCGCCGTCTTGCGGGCGTCCGCCGCGGCCGTGAAATCCGCAGGGAGCGGCGGGGGCGCGGGAGGCGTCGTCGCCGTCGCGCTGGCCGTCGTCGCTGCCGTCTCGGCGGGAGCCGCCGACGAGGCCATCGGGGCCGCCGACTGGGAAGCGGTCGGCGTCGCGGCGCCTCCGCCCTCTTCTCCGCCACCACCACACGCGCCCGCGATGAAGCCAGCCGCCATCAGTGCACCAACCACTCCGAACTTCCATCCGCTTCGCATGTAATTTCCTCCGAGTGGAAGCCTGCGTAGCTCAACTGGGCGGGGCTCGTCCACTGCAAACGGGCGGTCGGGGGCGAACCGGGCCTTAAAAGACGACGGCCCAGTGGAGCCTTCTCCACCGGGCCGAGTGTCACCCGCGGTTGCGGGCTACTTCTTCTTTTCCGGCTCCTTCTTCTCTTTGACCTTGTCCTTGTCCTTGTCCTTGCCGCCCGCGGGAGCTGCGGCGGCGCCGGGCTTGGGGCCGGGCATCGGCACGCCGTAGGCGCTGGCGGCCTCGGCGCGGCTGCCCCAGATGCCGCTCCACACGATCTTCCCGTCCTTGTTGAACTTCAGGACGTTGAGCTGGTGGACCTTGCCGCTCTTGCCGGTGGCCTTCATGCCCTGGTAGTCGCCCTTGAACGTCCCGGAGACCTCGATCTCGGAGATGACGTAGTCGCCGATCGCCATCGAGTCGGTCACGCTGACCTTGAGATCGGGGAAGGACTTGTAGACCTCCGCCCACCACTTCTTGGGGACGTCCTTGCCCTTCAGGTCCTCTTGGCGGGTGTAGTCGGCGAGCGTGCTCTCGTCGGCGAAGCTGCCGAGGAACGCCTTGTCGTCCTTCTTGTCGAACGAGCCGTAGAGCGCCTTCGCGGCGGTCTCGTTCTTCGCCTCGACGGCGTTGTCGCCCGAAGAGACCTGCTCCAGCGTGACCGTCGGGATCGCCTCGACCGGGCGCATCTTCATGCCGGGCATGGCGTGGCCGAGGTGGCCCATCATCGTCGCGTGGTCGTGATAGACGTGCTCCTTCGAGATCAGGCCGTCGTCGTTGAACCACATCACCATGGCGGAGCGATGACCGATCTTCTTGCCGGTCGCCTTCTCGCCCATGAACTCGCCGCTGTTGGTGCCGCTCATGACGGCCTCCATCACGACCATGTTGCCCTTCATGAAGACGCGCGTCGGCGTGAGCTTCAGATCGGGGAAGGCCTTGAACATGCCGTCGAGGTCCTTCTGCATCTCGTCGCGCTTCTGCTCGTGCCAGCCCATCGGGCCGGGCATGGCGAAGGTGGCGTCGGGCGCGTAACCAGCGACGACCTTGGCCGTGTCATGCGCCGCCCAGCCCGCTTCCTGGTCGGCCATGGTCTTCTTGATCAGATCGGCAAGCGGCGGCTTGGGGGGCGGGGTGACCGTCGCCGCGCTCGCGGAGGTCACCGGCGGCGGGGGCGGAGTCGCCGACGCAGACGTCATCGTCGTGGGGGGCGGATTCGCGGGGGCCTCTTCGCCGCCGCATCCCACCGCCGCCAGAAAAAGCACACCACCGAGCCAGAGATTACGCATGTCGATCGCTCCTGTTCGCTTCCGGGCCTCGTGCTTGGGTACGGGGGAGCTGGCGTCGATCAGAAGCGACTCGATGTCAACCAATTTCGATGGAAATCCGGCCTTTTTGACAAAAGTCTCCCCAATCCTGGTGACCGCGGACGCCGAAAAGGGCGAGCCGGACCTAGGTGCGTGTGCCTCGGACGAGCCTCGGCTAGGAGGCGATGCGCACGCGCATGCGGCGACGGCCGAAGTGACCCGGGCCCTCCGCCGAGAAGCGGCCCGCGAGCGGCTCGCCGCATGACGTGCAGCGGCCCTCGGCGTCGAGGCGGTAGGCGAGCAGCTCGTACCAATCGCGCTCGATGACCGGCGCGTGGCACTTCGCGCAGAACGTGGTGTCCCCCTCGGCGTCGTGCACGTTGCCCGTATAGACGTAGCGCAGGCCCGCGCTCATCGCGATCTTGCGGGCGCGCCGGAGCGTCTCCGGGGGCGTCGCCGGGATGTCGTGCATCTTGTAGTCCGGGTGGAACGCCGAGAAGTGGAGCGGCACGTGGGGGCCGAGCTCGCCCGCGACGAACTCGCTCAGCTTCTCGAGCTCCTCGCTGGAGTCGTTCTGCCCGGGGATGAGCAGCGTGGTGATCTCCGTCCACACGTCGGTCTCGCGCACGAGATACCGGAGCGTGTCCTTGACCACCTCGAGCCTCGCGCCCGTGACCTTGCGATAGAAGTCCTCGGTGAAGGCCTTGAGGTCGACGTTGGCGGCGTCCATCTTCGAGTAAAACTCGCGCCGCGGCTCTTGGTGGATGTACCCGGCCGTGACGGCGACGGTCTGGATGCCCGCGGCGTGACAGGCGTCGGCGACGTCCACGGCATACTCCAGGAAGATCGTCGGATCGTTGTACGTGAACGCCACGCTCTTGCAGCCGGCGTCCGCCGCCGCCCGCGCGATCGCCTCCGGACCGGCGGCGTCGGCGAGGCTGTCCATCTCGCGCGACTTGGAGATGTCCCAGTTCTGACAGAACTTGCAGGAGAGGTTGCACCCCGCCGTGCCGAACGAGAGCACGCTCGACCCCGGATGGAAGTGCGCGAGCGGCTTCTTCTCGATGGGGTCGACGCAGAAGCCGGACGAGCGGCCGTACGTCGTGAGCACCATCGCGTCGCCCTCGCGCTTGCGCACGAAGCAGAGGCCGCGCTGCCCCTCGGAGAGCACGCAATCGCGCGGGCAGAGATCGCACTGGATGCGCCCCGAGTCCAAGCGGTGCCAGTACCGGGCGGGATGGTCCGTCATACCTCGGCCTCTTGGGCGGTCATCGCGCGCGGCGCGGGGTCGACGACCTTGTCGACGCTGTAGCGATGCAGCTCGACGCCGTCGTCCCAGAAGTCGCGCGGCAGGCGCGCCTTCGATTTCAGCTCGCGCAGGAACTCGGCGGGGGCCGGCAGCTGAT
>DATIQP010000718.1:0-17743 GCA_035470765.1 Polyangiaceae bacterium
GCTCTACGTCGCGCTGCGCATCGCCGCCAACGATCACCGCATCAACGCCGCGGCGTGGCGCAACCTCGACGCGGGTCGCAAGGAGCTGCTGCTGCCGCTGCGAGACGAGCGCTTGCTGCTCGCCGCCGCGCGCCACGTCTCGGACCTGGACCTCTCGCAGAGCAAGACGCAGGACTACGTGACCGGGTTGCTCGCCGAGCAGGGCAAGCCGCGGCGCGTGCGGCTGACGCCGAGGACGTTTGCCTCGCGGGTGAAGCGGCTGCGCGCGGGGCTCGGCGGCGCCGCGACGGTGCGGCGGCTCCAGGGGCTGGCCATGGAGGCGGCGGAGCGCCGCGCCGTGGTCGCGGAGCTCGAGGGGCTGCGCGACGCCATCCACAAGATCCTCCAGGCCGTGCGCAGGTAGCCCCGCGAGGGCGACGGCGAGGGCAGCGTCGCCGAGAGGGTGGCTGGGGCCGCCCGAGGGGCCAGAAGGCCACTGGGCCGCCACCCCAACGACGTGAAAGCGCGGAGCGGGGGATCGGCCCGCGCGTTGCGAAGCGCGCGGCGTGGCCGGCGCATCGGCGTACGAGAGGAGGCGCCCGGAGCGCACGACGCTCTACGAGGTGGTGCGGGACAACGTCGAGACGCGCCGGGAGGCGCTGGGCGAGAGCGGCGCGTCGTTGCCCGGCTTCGTGCGCGAGGAGCTCGAGGGCTACCCGGACTGCGGGCTGCTTTGCCGGGGCTTTGCGCACCTGAAGTGCGAGCAGTGCGGGGAGCGCCGCGTGGTGGCCTTCTCGTGCCGTGGACGGGGATTCTGCCCGAGCTGCATGGGCCGGCGGATGGCGGAGACGGCCGCGAACCTGATGGAGAGCGTGCTGCCGGAGGCGCCGCTGCGGCAGTGGGTGCTCACGGTGCCGCACGCGATTCGCCACCGCCTCGCCTACGACGCGGAGCTGCTCGGCAAGGTGACGCGGGCATTTCTCGCGACGGTGCTTGCGTTCTACAAGAAAAGGAGCGGGCGGAGCGGCTGCGTCGCGGTGGTGCAGCGCACCTCGAGCGACCTGAAGCTTCCCCCGTCGGGGATCACGAAGCGCGTCAATCCGCACATCCACGCGGTGTTTCTCGACGGCGGCTACGTCGGCGAAGAACTCGTGGCGCTCGGGCACCTGCGCGGGCAAGAGGCGGCCGAGGTATTGACCAAGGCGCGCCGGCGCATCGAGCGGGTCCTCTCGCGCGCCGAGGAGCGCGAGGGCGACGACGGCGAGACGGCGCTGCTCGCGAGCGTGAGCGGCAGCCCGCCCGCGGGTCCCGCGCTCCGTCGTGGCGCGGTCGCCCCGGCACCGATGCCCGAGTCGAAGCTCTGCGTGAGCGACGAGGGCTTCTCGCTGCACGCCGCCACCACCGCCGGAGCGCAGGACAAACGAGGCCGCGAGGCGCTCTTGCGTTACGTCCTACGCCCGCCCGTCGCCCAGGAGCGCATCGTCCAGGCCCCCGTCCTCGTTGTAACCGGCGGGGATAGGCTGCGAAGATGGCTCGCTCGTCCTACTCTCTCACCCGAGCCACGACGTGGGGCTCACCGAAAACGAATAGCTGCCGTACTGGTTCACGATGTTCGGCTGGTACGACGGGTTGAACGCCTGCTGGTTCTGCTCGAAGGCGTTCACGATGTTCGTGAGGAGGGCGTTGTGGTTCACGGTGCCGGTCTTGTTGCCGCCCGCGAAGACGAGCTGGCCGCGCTTGAAGTAGCCGCCGCACCCGCCCGCTACGATGAACGGCTGGTCAGAGTTCGGGTCGCCGTTGCCATGCACGTCCGAGCCCCCGATGGTGTGAATCGGGCCCTCGCTGCCGATCAGGACGACCGTGTTGTCGTAGAGCGATTGCGTGGGGCTGAACGGATCGGCGACGGCCTTGAGCGCGCTGAGGAGGTTCGCCGCCTGGGTCATGAAGTAGCGCTTGTACGCGGCCATCTGCTGCGTCCGCAGGTCGCTCGGCGCGCCGGACGAGCTGTGGCTCGCGATCGCGTGGAAGTTGTCGCTCTGGTTCCAGTTCGTGAGGCCCGGCATCGAGTTCACCATGACTTGGCTCGGATCGCCCGAGTCGCCCATCTTCATCGCGCCGAAGCGCGTGATGTCACACGCTAGCGCCTGCACGATGACTTGGATGAAGCTGGCGATGTCGGGGTCCGTCTTCGAGCCGACGAGCGGGGAATTGTCCGGGCCGGTGTCGTTGCTGAGCGACGACGACACGGGCGGCGAGCAGGACGCGAGGTTCACCGACGACGAGCCGCCGAGTTGCGCGGCGAGGCCCTGCGCGGCGCTCCAGTGGCTCTGGAGGACGGCGTAGCTCGGCGAGCTCGACGGCAGCTCGCCCATCATGCCCTTCAAGTGCTTTTGCACGAGTCCGAGCGTCTGCTGGCGCCGCGCGAGCGAGCGAACCGAGGAGCTCGAGGGGGCTTGACTGCTGTTGGGGACGAAGTTTGCAAAGAGGGAATTGTAGAATTTGAGCGGATTGCCAATCTGCGCGACGGGATTGCCGTTGTTGAAGACGATGTCTGAGTTGTAGCACTGGTCCGCGAAGAGGTAGCTCAGCGCGCCGGCGAGGAAGGGGCTGAGCGAGCCGAGCTTGGCCATGCGCGAGAAGAGATACTGGTCGATGGTCGACTGTCCCGCGGCGAGGCTGTCGGCACCGGGGCTCGTCGGATATCCGGAGAAGGTCGTCGGATTGGAGTCGTGCGAGTTGGGGCCGCCGCCGTACTTCAAGCCGCGAAAGATGATGAGGTCGGACTGAAACGGGCTAAGCGGCGCGAGGATCGAATTGGGGAAATCGAGGTAGAAGCTCGACCCCGCGGGCGCGAGCGCCGAGTTCGTCGCGCTGATCTGTGGGTGGTAGAACGCCTCGGGCATCTCGAACGACGAATGCAGGAGGATGAGCCGCAGCGGCGCGACGTTCGGCGCGGCGCGCGCTATGGACGGCACGAGCTGGGTCGACAGGAAGGTCGATGCCGACGCCGCCGCGGACATGGCCAGAAAGCTACGCCGCGAATGCAAACGGGTCGTCGTCTTCGTTCCGCTCATCGGGTCCTCCACACAAACGCCTTCGACTGCACGTAACTCATGAACTCCTGCTGGACTGTGCCCCCTGTTTGGACCGCGCTGGTCGCGCAGTCGTCGAGCGGCGTCGTGCGCCCGGCCGCGTACGAGACTACCTGCGACGCGAAGCACGCGCTGGCGCGCGGCTGCGCGGCAAGCGCCGCCGTGAGGCCCTGGTAATCGGCGAACGACACCTCCGTGTAGTTCGCGGGGTCGAGGATGAGGCCCGTGTCCGGGTCGACCGACGTCGACTCCACGATTTGCCCGGACGGGTCGATCGCACCGCCGTTCTGGGTCGTCTGCGTTCGCCCCCACGGATCGAAGCCCTCGAGCGCGTAGCCGATCGGCTGGAAATATTGGTGGCACGTGTAGCAGGGACCGACGATCGCGTTCGTCAGCGCTTGCCGTGTGGTCGTACCCGTCGGCGGCGTCACGAACGGCGGTGGCGTGAACCCTGGCAGCCCGAGGCTCGCGAAGCTCGGCAAGGTCTCGCAGAGCACCTTGTTGCGGATGACTCGCCCGCGATGCAGCAGCGGCACGCCCGACGACGAGTTGCTCACGAGGAACGCGCCCTGACTGAGCAGCCCCCCGCGCTCCGACCCGCCGAGGCTTACTTTGGACATGTTGCTCGTAAGCCCCGTCGCAGGCAGCCCATAGAAGGTCGCTAGCTCCGTGTTGGCGAAGGTGTAGTCGCCCGTCAGGAGCTCCTTTACGGTCGCCGCGCCGTGGAAGACCGCCTCTTCGACGAAGTTCGCGGACTCGGCTTGCATGTCGGCCGCAATCGCCGGCGTGACCGGACCGCTCGTCGAGCCCTTGTTGCCGACCTGATCTTCGCCGAGCCACTCGAGGACGAACTGCTGCATCTGCACGTGGCCGGCGGGCGTGGCGAGGAGGCGCTGGTACTGCGACGCGATCTCGCCGCCGGTTAGTGAACCCGCCTTGGCGGCGGCGAGGAGCGTGTCGTCCGGCGGGCCACCTGTCGCGAGGAAGGAGATCTCGGAAGCGATCTCGTATTGCGTGAGGAGCGTTGGCGACGAGGTGTCGTTCGGCGCGCCGAGCTCGGTGCGGTAGAAGAACTGCGGCATCTGCAGGAGCGTCGCGACCACGAGCTCGATACCCGAGCTCGTCGCGGACGTGCTGTCGTACGGGTTGGCGACCCCGGCGAGGTAGGTCGCGTAGAGATCGTCGCTCTCTTCCTGGGTGATGGGGCGGCGGAAGAAGGACGCGGCGCGGCTCTGGATGTAGCTGACGGCGCACGGGTCCGGACTCGACGCCGAAGGGTTCGCGGCGAGCGTGCAAGAGAGCGTGCCGCTGATGAACGACAGCTCGGTCTTGAGGCTCGCGGAGGCTATCGTCTCGGCCGCCGTCATCATGAGGCTGACCAGGTTGCTGTCGACGACTTCGGCCTCGGGGTTCTTCGAGAAGCCGCTGCTCGCGCGGCTCTCGGGAGGGAACGTCGATGCGGCGACGTTCGATCCGTTGCCGAGGACCGCCTTCACCGACATGTCGTACTCGCCGCGCGAGAGCGTCCAGACCCGGCGCGCGGCCATCGGTCCGTCGACGCACGTGCCGATTCCGGTGCTAGGGCCGCCGTCGTGCGATGTGTCGCCAACCGCGCCGTTACCGGTGCCGGTGAAATAACACCCCGACGCGAGAGCGATCGCGCCGAGGAGGCCCAAGGTCCACGGAGAAGGAGCGAAACGTGCCGAGCGCATGCGACCGTGCTCACAGCAGGAACCGATCCATGCGCGAAGCCCGGCATTTCTCGCGCCCCGCACAACGTTGCCTGTACGACCGCTGCACACGCTGTACAAACTGCGAACAGCTCGTTCTCCACTCATCCTTCCCGACACGCCCCACTTGAAACTACAGCGCCCGGGTGGTTCGTTCGCGGCGACTCGGTGGTTTTCCGTTCGGATGTTGAACCAGGCGTCTTTGAGCGGAACTGGCCGCGCGTGGAGATCGCACCCTCAACGATCGCCGACCGAACGATGCCCTCGTCTTGTCAACGCGCTGTCGGACCGCTCGAGAGCGATGCGGCGACGTTCGTGAGCCATTCGCCGAGCCGAGCGTATTCCGTCGCGTGCGCCTGGTCGACCTCCAGTAGCGCTTCGGACCTGCCATACGAGTCGACCGCGCACGGCCAGAGGCCGCCGGTCGTGTTCGAAAGAGAAGACCGGACAACCTGAGCAAGAGAAACGGCTTTCAGTGGACCGGCTACGGAAGGCATCGGCGCGAGATTCACACGAAGCGACCGCAAGGTGCCCGCCGTGACGACACGGATGATGCGAAGAAAAGCCAACCGAGTCGGCCCGTCCGTCCTCGTTGTAGCGGCGGGGATAGGCGGCACCTCTCGGCGCCGCCACCCACCTACGTCCCGCACGCCCCCGCGAACGGACACGAACCGCACATCCAACCACGGATGCGGTGGTCGACCCCACCCTCGATGCCCCGATGCACCGAGAGTGCCGTCTCGACCAGCTCCAGGTGATCGCGCTGCGTTCGGACCAGGCTCTCCACCTGCACGTCCGGCCTCGCCCACTTCAGCGTGACGAGGAGCTTCATCTCCGCGTCGGCGTACCCGAGCTGCTCGGCCGCGCTCACGTGGGCCGTCGGCTGCAAGTCGAACTCCGTCTGGTTGCGGTCCCATCGGCGCTTAGCCGCCTTTGAGCTCCCAGACGCTGGTCGTCTCGCCGTCGGAGACAACGGCGTCGAGCGCGCCGATGAGCGGTACGGGCAGGAGCTCGCCGGTCACCGGATGAGCGAGCTCCATCGAGAACGGCACCTCGACGCCGAGCGTGCGCTCCGGCTTGGGCACCTTGGCCACGAAGGCGTCGAGCATCCGGATGGCGACGTCGACGAGCACGCCCTCGTTCCTGTCTTCGTCGTCGAACAGCACGTCGTCGGCCGACAGGCGTCGTCCGAGCCCATCGCGCAGGTGCGCGCGGAGCTCCTCGAGCGAGCTGTCCGAGGTGAGCCAGAGATCGATGCTGTCGTGCCACGCGGTGCCGAGAGCGAGGGCGGCGGGACGGAAGTCCGGGCGAAGCCGGTCGAGGTACTGGAAGCGGTACTTGCGCCGCTGCACGCCGCCACCACCGCCGGAGCGCAGGACAAGCGAGGCCGCGAGGCGCTGCTCCGCTACATCCTGCGCCCGCCCGTCGCCCAGGAGCGACGCGCTTCGTGATCCCCGAAGGGGGACATCGTCCAGGCCCCCGACGGCCTGGTCCGCATCGCGCTCAAGAAGCCCTTCTCGGACGGCACCGTCGCCATCGACCTCGACCCGCTCTCGCTCTCGCTCCTTCTCCGCCTCTGCGCTGCCGTCCCCGCGCCGAGGTTTTCCCCCTTCGGGGATCGCGAAGCGCGTCACACGATTCGGTACGCCGGCGTGCTTGCATCCGCGGCGAAGCTGAGGCCGAAGACCATTCCGAGGCCCGCCGGCGAGGTCGAGGCGCTAGGCGACGAGCCGACGAAAAGGAAGGGCTGCCGGTACTGGCCGTGGGGCGGGCTGATGGCGCGCAGCTTCGAGCTGGACGTGACGCGCTGTCCGCGCTGCGAAGGAAGGCTCGTGCTCGTCGCGCTGGTGAAGGACGACAAGAGCGCGTCGCGCTTCGCCAAGAGCCTCGGCGAGCCCACCGAAGCCCCGGCCCGGTCACCGCCCCGCCCACCGCCGTACTTCCACAGCCCGGTCAGGCTAGGTCGCCGTGAGCACGGCGGTATCGACGGGGCTCGCCTCTCGAGGCAGCGTGATCTCGAACGTGGTCGTGTCGTGCGACTGCACCGCGATATTGCCGCCGTGCGCATGAACGATCTCGCGCGCGATGAAGAGACCAAGACCAAGGCCCTTCTTCCCCGTCCTCCTCGGAAGCGGCCGCTTGAATGGCTCGAACAGCGTGGGTAGCGCCTCCGCCGGGATCGCGCCGGAATTCCGGCATCGGAGCCGCACGACTCCGGCCTCGGTGCCGTTCAACTCGACGCGGATGGGGCTGCCGAGCGCGCCGTGCTGAACCGCGTTTCCCACGATGTTGGAGACGACCTGCGCCAGGCGGTCAGGATCCCAGTTGCCGGTCAAGTCGCCGAACACCGACAACTCGATCCTCGCCTGTGGGTTCGCGTCTCCGAGCTCTTCGAGGACCGGACGGGAGATCTCCACGAGGTCGGCAGACGTGACCTTGAGCTCGATGCCACGACCTTGCCGCACTCGCGCGAAGTCGAGTAGCTGCTCGATCATGCGCGTCATTCGGTCGTCAGCCGAGAGGATGCGCCCCGCCAACCTGAGTGTTCGCGCGTCCTCGGATTCGCGGACGATCAGCTCCGCCGACATCTTGATTGCGCTGAGCGGAGTCCGCAGATCATGCCCCAGAATGGCCGCGAACATGTCGGCGAGGTGCACGGCTCGCTCGAGGTCGCGATAGAGATCGCGCATCTGGTACTGCCGTCGGCGCGCACGCACCGCCGAGCGAACACCGCTCAAGAAGAGCTCGGTCGTCATCGGCCGCCGAAGGATGATGATGTTGGCGCGCTCGAGGAGACCCCTAGCAACGGCGGGTTGGTCGAGCAATCGGACTTCGGACAGAAAGAGCACCGGGATGTCCGACCACGGCTCCTGCGCCTCGAGCGCAGCGAGCAGCGCCGCGGCGCCGGTGGACGTGAGCGCTTCGTGGGCGACCACGGCTGCCCCGGCTCCAGAGGAGAGGCCCGCGAGCAGCGCCGGCAAGTCGGGGCACACCTCGGCCTGCAAGCCGTCTTCGACGACCCGCTGGCAAAGCATCTCGGCGTCTCGACCTGTCGGCGCTAGAACGAGCAGGCGGTCGGCCGCGGCTTCACTCGCTCGGCTCACCGTCGTTTTCATGCTTCCCGCCGGTGATCTCGACGGGTCGGTTGGGTATGACCCCTCGGAACTGGGTCAGCGGCGGCCCGACCTGCACGCCGTCCGGCCCGAAACGGAGCTCGCGGATCGAGCGTTCATGATTGCCCGTGCGCTTCTTCATCACCGAAAGCGCCTGTTTCACCTGGCCGGCCACCTCGAAGTATTGAAGCAGGATCAAGGTATCGGCGATGTAGCTGATGTTCTCCGGCGTTTCGAGCGTCGTGCCGAACAAGCCATGCTGGGCGAGGGTGAGGATCGTGGCGACCCCCTTCTCCGAGAGGAAGGCGAGCAGCTCGTGCAGGTGCGCCGAGAGAAACCGCTCCTCCGGCAGGGCGTTCAGGTAGCCGTTGATGCTGTCGAGCACCACGACACGAGTCCCTGCTTCGACCTGCTTGCGGAGCCGGTACGCAAGCTCGCCGGGCGTGAACTCGGCGGGATCGATGGGCAGCAATTGAACCTTTCCTGACTCCACGTGCTCGGCCAGTGGGATCTTCAGGCCGCTGGTTCGGATCAGCATGTTCGTCGGGCTCTCGTCGAAGCAGAGTATCGCGCCACGCTCACCGCGAGCAGCCGCAGCCGCGACGAAAAGGGCCGCGACGGTCGATTTTCCCGTGCCGGCAGGGCCCAGGAGCACTGTGCTCGTGCCGCTGTCGAGGCCGCCCCCGAGTAGAGCGTCCAGCTCCTTGATGCCGCTCGGCACGGACGCGCTCGAGTGGGCCGTGCGATGGGGCGCCGCCACCATACGCGGGTAGACCTCGACCCCTTGGTCCCCAATGACGAAGTCGTGGTATCCACCGACGCTCTTGGAGGCGCGCAGCTTGCGGATCCGCAGACGCCGGCGCTCCCCGCCGTAGGCCGGCGAGCGGTGCTCCAAGTGGATTACGCCGGCCACGAGCGTCTCAGCGACGCTCGCCTCGGTGCCTTGTACCTCGACGTCGACCAGCAGCCCCGTGCAGTTGCGACGGCTGATCTGGTCGTTCAAGGTAAGCAGCTCGCGCCGATACCGCGAAGGGCTTTCCGTGAGCAGGCGGATCTCCGAGAGAGAGTCGAGGACCAGCCGCGTCGCGTGGGTCCTGTCGAGCTGCTCGAGAAGCTCCCGAGAGATCTCCTCGAGCTCGACCTCGGACGGGCTGAACACGGTGTAGCGCTTGTGTTCGGCCTCGCTGGCGGATTCGCCACGGGAGCGCAACTCGTGGACATCGATCCCGTCGAGCTTCCAGCCGAACGCCTCGGCGATGTTCGTCAACTGCCCGCTCGTCTCCGCCAAACAGAGATAGAGGCACCTCTCTCCGCGTCGAGCCCCCTCCAGCAGAAACTGCAAGCCCATGGTGGTCTTTCCGGTGCCAGGCTCCCCCGTCAAAAGATAGAGCTGCTTCTCCGGCAGCCCGCCCCCCACGACGTCGTCAAGACCCGGCACACCGGCCGACACGCGCTCGCCTCCCATGATCTCGACTCCTAAGGTTGGAGACAGGATGTAGGACTGGCACGATCGGCGTCAAGCGGGCGCCGCTTCGTCGGACAAACGGGGAGCAATGCTGCGCGGAACGCCAAACGTCGAACCCGTGTGGGTGTGCACGCCACGAGTTGCACCGCCACGGTCATGGACGGCCACGGCAGGCGGCTACGCTCGCAGGCCATCGAGACGAACGGACGGGCGCTGGGAGTCACTGCGACGAGCAGACGCCAGCGGGTAGCGTCGTGCTCACATGCTCGCCCCACACCGCCATCGAGGACGTCGTCCCGATTCTCAGATTCGCGAGCATCTGTCCGACGGGATGCCCCCCGAATTCGACCGTAGCGGAACCGGGCGCATACGTCCCGATGACCGTCGCGTCCGGGCGAGACGACGTGTAGATGGACGGACTCCGCACGAGCCACCCGTCTTTGCTGTTCAACACCGCGGCGTTGAGCGCGGATACGGGCAACGGGCTCAACCCTTCCGTCCGCAGTACCACCTTCATGACGAGCTGGCCGTCCGCCTCCGTCGTGCACGTGATCCCTTTGGGCGGAGAATTGCGGCAGACGGCGTTGCCAATGAGCTTGTTCATGCCCCACCCCTGGACACCGACCCACTGGGCCTGCTTGTTCGTAACGAACAGCGTGTTCAAGTACAAAGCGAGCGGATAGCCCTCTTGGAGGGACGAGTCATCCACCATCACCATGACGAGCGACTCGCGGTAGGGATGCAGACCCGAGATGTCCCTGTAATTAGTGAATGCGAGGCCGATCAGGCCGACGCCTGGTGCAACCTGGAGCGGATGCACGGTGGCGGGTACTAGCGTCTTAAGATCGTCAGCCGCTGCTGGGAACCACGTCGAGATGAAGGTGGCGACATCGTCGTAATGTACCGGGAGGATCGAGCTGAGGGTCGGCCACGACGGGTTGGGCGGCGGAGCGTCGTACCAGGACGCGGGGCACGCCGAGCCCTCGAGCGATTGCACTTGCGTGGCGGAAGGATCGGCTTGCGAGCCACAACCCCACGAGGTCGCGATTGGCACCAGCAGCGCGGCGATAGGCGCGAGCGAGCGATGGAGCATGAGGACCCTGCCTTTCGGATACGAGGGTGTAAGGCATCGGATGTTCCACGTCGTTCATCGCACGCTTCATGTATGGATGTCGCTCGCATGCGTCTGAACAACAGATGAACGTGCGTGGCACGTATTGCCGTCGAAGACGGCAAGGCTTGCAGAATGGACGCCCACTGGCCGAGAGGCCGGCCCAGGCGACGGCGACACATGCGGCGCATTTTCTGAACGCATGTGCTACTGGACAATTCCGTATCATTAATGATTTCAGTACTGCTATCGTAGTTCAAAATACCATGGGTCTATGAGGTTTAGTTCGTTTGCCGTGCTGCTTGTGAGCCAGCTGATCGGTTGCGGCCCCGCGGCCGGAACTCCGTGTGCCGGCGACAATGATTGCGGAGGAAATCAGCAGTGCGTGTATCCGCTCGATGGAGGTTGCAGTGCGAAATCTACATGTCAACCTCGACCCCAGAGCGGAAAGTGCTTCGGAGGAGCATCTTACTGCGGGTGCCTTGGGCAGCTAGTCCTGACGGACTGCCAAACTCCGACGGGGTATGCGCCGTTGCCCGTAACGGGGCCGGGCTCCGTGTGCTCACTCGATGCCGGTGACCAATGAACGCCAACGGATGTGACGCCGTGGCGTGGCGCATTCTCGACGCGGGTCGCAAGGAGCTTCTCCTGCCGCTGCGGGACGAGCGCGTTGCTGCTCGCCGCCGCGCGCCACGTCTCCGACATGAACCTCTCGCAGAGCAAGACGCAGGACTACGTGACCGGGTTGCTCGCCGAGCAGGGCAAGCCGCGGCGCGTGCGGCTGACGCCGCGATCGTGGAGCTCGAGGGGCTCCGCGACGCCATCCACAAGATCCTCCAGGCCGTGCGCAGGTAGCCCCCGCGGGCGAGGCCGAGGCGCCGAGCGAGGAGTTGCTCAGCCAGTGCCCGCGATGCGAAGGGTGCCTCGTGCTCGTCGCCTTGGTCAAAGACGAGCGCAGCGCCCCTCGCTTCGCCAAGAGCCTCGGCGAGCCGGCCGAGGCCCCCGCGCGCTCCCCGCCGCGCCCCGCTCCGTACTTCCGCAGCCCGGTCATCCGACGCCTCACCGGACACGACCTCGCCGTCGCTTGACCGATCGGGTACGGGCGAGGCGCTCGTCCGTCCTCGGCGCGAAAGTGCGGCAAAATCCCCGGTCGCGAGTGCGCCTTCTGGCTTGCGCGGGGCCCCGTCCGGCGCGACGATCGGGCTCTGGAAGGTGGGACCGACGTCGAGCCGAGCGAAAAACGCGTTTCAAAAGGGCTACGCCCCTCCGACCACTTCTGGTGGCTGAAGACGTTGTAGTCGAGGTCGTCGAAGACCTCGAGGTGAGCGGCGACGGTCTTCTCCTCGTCCTTACTCGGCTGAATGGTTTCGCGGCTGGGTTCCATGACGCTTCTCACCGGCTGATTCCTCTGGAAAGAGAGGGCAAAGAGCGGACCCGATCCCGTCGCGCTCGATCGACAGCGGGGCCGATGGCCTCTCGCGCCTCGCGGCAGCGAAAGGCTCGACGAAGACTGGCGTTTGGTTCAATATGCAATTAGCTCATCGAAGAGGGAGGCGGTCATGAGGTTTCAAGCCGCGCTTCTCGTGGCGTTGTCGGCGTGCGGCGGTCAGGTGACGGGTGGAGATGGCGGCGCGGGAGACGCGGCCACCGCCTCCGACGCAGCAGTACCCTCCGACGGGTCGTCCTCCAGCGCGGGGCTCGACGGGAACTGGGTCGGCACCATCGACAACGTGACGTTCCCCTCCGGGTCCAACGCGGTCGCGTTCACGCTCACCCACAGCGGAGGCGTCGTGACGGGCACGGTGGTCTACGGCAACGCGCCGCCGCCGCCGGCACCGAGCGATCCGAACGCGGCCTATCCACCTGGCTTCGTGGTGACCTCGCCGCAACAGCCGATACCTGAGAACACCTTCGTCGAAGGCTCCGTCCTCACGATCCTCGGCGGAACGTTCGATGGCTCGCACGTCACGCTAGGGAACGAATCGTACGAGGTTTTCAAGGCGTGGTGCGCGATCCAAGCTCCGACCTGGGGCTGGGGGACCAACGGCGGAGCCCCGTACCATTGTCTCCCGAACTGGGGCTGGACGAGTACGGGCGCGACGTGCACTTCGCCCAATCCTCAGGACAGCTCCCAGGTCCTGACCTACGCCTGCGAGAAGGGGTACCTGTGTTTCCCCATCGGCTCGCAGAGCCTCTGTCAATGCGACGCCGGTTCCTGCAGCCTGTGGGAGCCGGGTCCGGACGTGACGCTCGACATGGCCTTCGTGCCCACGACGCTCGATGGGACCATCACGGGAATCGATGGAACGTCCAACGCCCACCACGTCCACTTGAAGAAGCAGTAGCCGGCACGGGTTGACGGAGACCCACGGCAGACACACCGTGCCCATGCCAGCCCCGCCACGCGGGGAGCGATGAGGTCGTCATGATTCCGTCCGAAGCGGCTGCGCGCGCGCAGCTCACCCGGCCGGACGCGCTCCGACGACGAGAGCGAGCTCGCGCTGCTCGCGAGCGTCAGCGGCATCCTCGCGTGGGGCGCCGACCAACCCACATGGTCGGGCGCCAACAGTAAGGGGGACTTCGGCAACCCCACCCGCGGGACGGCGCCGTCGCCATCGACCTCGACGCGCTCTCGCTCTTGCTCCGCCTCTGCGCCGCCGTCCCCGCGCCGAGGTTTCACACGATTGGGTACGCAGGCGTGCTTGCATCCGCGGCGAAGCTGAGGCCGAAGATCATCCCGAGGCCCGCCGGCAAGGCCGCGGCGCCAAGCGACGAGCCGCCGAAGAAGGGCTGCCGGTACTGGCCGTGGGCCGAGGTGACGGTTCGGTTCTAGGGCGCCCAGGTGACTCGCACCGGGAGCGTCTCGAGGCCGCGGAGGTTCACGAGGTCGCGCCAGCGCACGTTTTGTTCGTCGACCTCGATCGAGGCGAATCGCTCGAGCAGCCGCGCGAAGGCGATCTGGCCCTCGAGGCGCGCGAGCGGCGCGCCGAGGCAGTAGTGGGCGCCGCCAGCGCGGCGGTCACGTCGGCGTGGCGCGTGATGTAGAAGACGCCCATCGCGTCCTGGTGGATGGGGTTCCCGGCGCGGATGCGGGCGAGAGTCGGGTAGGGATTCTGCCGATAGCTAGGATCACGCAGGTCCAGAGTGGGCGCGGTGGATTCCATGATCGGCCAGCGTCTTCCGTGCATGAGCCGCTGTCAACGCATGAGCCGGCCCCGCGATCTCCCTCCCTCCGGATCTTCCTGATCTTCTTGTGACTCTCTCAACCCACGAACGGCGGTGGGCCTCCGGCCGGGTCGCGGCTCAGCGCTTCGGCGTCCGCGAGCGGCCGTTCGCCTACGCGATGATCGCGACCGCCGCGAAGTGGAGCACGCTCGCGACCAGCACGAACAGGTGCCACACCTCGTGGAAGCCGAATCGCTTCGGCAGCGGGTTGGGCCACTTGATCGCGTAGACGACGGCGCCGAGCGTGTAGGCGAGCCCGCCGGCGAGGATGAGCGCGAGCGCCGCGTGAGGCACCTCGCGCGCGATGTCTCGGATGCGCGCCGCCGCGAGCCAGCCCATCCCCACGTACGCCGCGGTGTACGCCCAGCGAGGCGCGCGCATCCACACGAAGCGAAACACGACCCCCAGGGCGGCCGTCCCCCACAGCAGCGTGAGCATCAGCGTGCGCGCGGTTCCGCTGAGCGCCTGGGCCAGGATGGGCGTCGCGGTCCCCGCGATCATCAGGAAGATCGCGGCGTGATCCAGCCTGCGCAGCCGGAGCGTCACCGCCTCTCCCAGGTTGACGAGGTGATAGGCGGAGCTCGCGGC
Source organism: Polyangiaceae bacterium (assembly GCA_035470765.1). Classification (GTDB taxonomy): domain Bacteria; phylum Myxococcota_A; class Polyangia; order Polyangiales; family Polyangiaceae; genus DASXHD01. The sequence continues at coordinate 14,304 of DATIQP010000718.1, forward strand.
GTAGAGGGCGAGCAGGCAGGCCGAGTAGATCAGGGCGGCGGCGCGGTGGTGGCTCGACGCGAGCACCAGCCAGATCGCGCCCGCGGCGGCGAGGCCGAAGCCGACGAGGTGGCTGTAGCCGCTGAAGGGCTCGCGCGCGTGCCAGGTCCGGATCGTCGGGCTCATCGCGGATGACAGTGCGCCTGGCCTCCGCCGGATCCAAGCCCACGCCGCGATTCTGACCAAAAGATGGCATTCGGTCGAGCTCGGGTGCGCCCTCGGCCCGAGCCGAGCTCATGCTCTTCGAGCGTGGCATGGCGAATGCTGATCTCCACCGCGGCGCGTCCACACACGCCAGGAGGATGCGAACGTGCTGTCATCGCGACGTCTAGCCGTCTCATTGCTCACCGCCGGATGCGCCGCGGCGACGGTTCTCCTCTCCTGCAGCAGCGACCCGCCGGACGCCGCCGCGAAGAGCTCCGCCGCCGTGGACATCGCGGCTGCGAACCCGCACGACGACACCGCGACGCCGAGCTCGGGCGGCGCAGCGCAGCTCGCGAGCACGTATGACCTGAGCGGTGGCGATCTCCACGTCGTCTACGGTCCCGTCGGCGGGCGTGCGGTCTTCATGTATCAGGACGCGCTCCGGGCGCTGAGCTTCCGCGGGACCGACATCCACACGACCACGAGCTTGGCCGGGACCATGGTGTCGGTCATCATCCAGCGGACCATCGACTCGGGCTCGACGACGTTCAGCGTCTTCATCCCCCGCGTCCGGCTGCGCTCGGGCGTCGCCGCGCCCGTGCGGACTCAGGGGATCACCGTGTCTCACCGATCCGTGGTGCCGAGCGACATCCAGTTCGGCCAGCTCGACGACTACGGCGTCATGCCGCTCCAGGGGACGGCCGAGTAGCGCCTCGAGTGCACGGAAAGAGTGCTGGATGGGCTCGACGGCCCCACCGCGTCGGGGCAAACTGCCCGTTCTGGCATGAAGGCGGCGATGTCCCACGAGGTGAGTAGGCCACTGTTGCTCGCCCTCGACCAGGTGCCTGCCCTCATCGCCGTGCTGCGCGGACCGGATCTCGTCTACGAGTTCGTCAACGCGGCGTACGCCGCCAGCGTCCCCGTCGCGGCGCCCATCGGCAAGCCCTTCGGCTCGTCGACCCACGACCGATCGCAGGAGATTCGCGCCGTCATGGAGCGCGTCTACCGGACCGGCGAGCCAGCTTCCTTCTACGAGTCGCAGGTGATGGACGGCGAGGGGGAGCTGCGCTTCTACGACATCCGCTTCGTCGCGATGCGCGACGACTCCGGAGCGATCGACGGGGTGATGATCCACGCGGTCGACGTGACGGAGCTCGTCCGCGAGCGCAACCGGAGCGCGCGCACCGCCGAGCAACTGCGGCGGCTGGCGGACGCCGACTTGCTCGGCATCGGCTACTTCGCCAAGGGGCGCGACCTCGTCGACGCGAACGACGAGCTCCTCCGGATCCTGGGCTACGATCGCGAGGATCTCCGCGCTGGAAGGGTCGAATGGGCTCGCCTGACGCCCCCGGAGCACGCCGAGTCGACGGCCCGTGCCCTGCGCGAGCTGGCCGAGCGCGGGGCGTACTCCCCCTTCGAGAAGGAATACTTCCGCAAGGATGGGACGCGGATCTCCGTCCTCGTGGGTGGCGCCGCGCTCGACGAGGGACGCACGGCCGGCGCGGCGTTCGTCCTCGACCTCACCCCCCTGAAAGAGGCCGAGCAACGAAACGCGGAGCTCCAGGCGAAGCTACTCCAGGTCCAGAAGCTCGAGAGCCTCGGCGTGCTCGCGGGCGGCATCGCCCACGACTTCAACAACCTGTTGACGGTCATCCTCGGCAACGTGTCGACGGCGGCGATGGCGGTCCCGAAGGGTCACGTCGCTCTGGACTCGCTCCAGGAGGCGACGCTGGCCATCTCGCGCGCCGCCGACCTGACACGCCAGCTGCTCGCGTACGCGGGCAAGGGCCGCTTCCGCATCGAGGCCGTCGACCTGTCGGCGCAGGTTCGCGGCGTGTCCGCCCTGCTTCGCGCGAGCGTCCCCAAGTCCGTGGCGCTCTCGCTCGACCTCGCCGGCGATCTGCCGGGCATCGAGGCCGACGCAGCGCAGCTGCAGCAGCTGCTCATGAACCTGGTGATCAACGGCGCCGAAGCGATCACTTCCAGCAGCGGCGCCGTCGTCGTGACGACGAGAGCGGAGCAGCTCGAGCCGGAGCGGGCGCGGCCGATCGACCCGGTCCTCGCGCCCGGGCCGTATGTGGTCCTCGAGGTGAAGGACACGGGCCGCGGCATGGACGAGGCCACCAAGCGTCGGATCTTCGACCCGTTCTTCACGACGAAGCTCACCGGCCGCGGCCTGGGCCTCGCGTCGGTGCTCGGCATCATCCGCAGCCACCGCGCCGGCATCGAGGTGGAGTCGAGCCCCGGAGAGGGAGCCACGTTTCGCGTGTGGTTCCCGAGCATGAACGGGCCGGCGGCATCGCGCCAGGAACGGCAACGAGCTGCGCTCGTGGGGCGAGGCCTCGTGCTCGTGGTCGACGACGACGACAACGTCCGTCGCACCGCGGGCCGGCTCATCGAGATGCTCGGCTTCGAGGTCGCGGAGGCCTCCGGGGGCAAGCACGCGGTGGAGCTCTTCTCGGCGCGCCCTGCCGACTTCACCGCGGTCATCCTCGACCTGACGATGCCGGGCATGAGCGGCGAGCAGACGGCGCGCGCCTTGCGTGCCATCCGCGGGGACGTGCCGATCGTCGTCACGAGCGGTTACGACGAGACCGACGCGGGCGGCTGGACCGGGGCCGACGGCATCACGACGTTTCTCGCGAAGCCGTTCACGGTCGACGACCTGACGCACCGTCTACGCGAGGTCCTCCCCAAGGCGACGTGACGCGCCTCGAACCCCGAGGGAGTCGACTCACCGCGGTGGGGGCGGGATGTGATGACCCGCCCTGCGCGCCTTCGAGAGGTTGATCGCCCGCTCCTGGCGCACCGCCTCTTCCCTGGTGTCGTGCCGGCCGAGCACGCGCTGGCCTTTGCTGTCGTAGAGCACCCACTTGGTCCCGACCTTCTTGATCATGATGCCAGGCGGCTCGCAAAGACGATGCCACCCCGCTGAGCGCGCTCAGCTCGAACGCGCATCGAGCGGGGAGGCGTAGAGCGACGTGCCGCGCACGTTCTCGTCGATCACGAGCGGCGAGCGCAGCGAGGGAAATGCGCGCTGGTCGCAGTCCGCGCGCTCGCAGGTGCGGCACGTGACGCCGACGGGGACGCAGATGCCCGGGTTCTCGAGGTCCACCCCGTCGGAGTAGACGAGCTGCTTGGCGTGCTCGAGCTTGCAGCCGAGGCCGATCGCCATGACCGGCTGCTGGGCGTGGTACCCGCCCGAGTCCTTCTGGATGGTGCGCGCGAGGCAGAAGAAGACCTCGCCGTCCGGCATG
>DATIQP010000719.1:0-5618 GCA_035470765.1 Polyangiaceae bacterium
GAGCGGGACTATCGCAAGCTCTATGAAGAGAAGTTCCACGTCCTGACGACGGACGCGCGGATCGAGGCCGCGCACACCGCGAAGGGCGCCGACCTGTTCGCGCTCTGCCTCGACCCCGATCCCCGCATCGTCGCGGCGATCCTCGAGAACCACACGCGCGGGCTCGACCACGTCCGCATGATGGCATCCCATCACCACACCGGTACCGGCCTCGAGATGATCTCGCGGCGACAGGACTGGCTGCGCGATCCGCTCGTCGAGCGGCGGCTGCTCCGCAATCCACACACACCCGAGACCGTGCTCTCGCGCGTGATGAGCGCGAAGCAGCTCCTGCACACGTACAAGATCATGGTCGACCGCGAAATCCCGGAGCAGACGCGAACGCGCGTGCGGGGTCACTTCCGGAAGAAGTGGACGACGTCGCCACCGGAGGAACGCGCCGATCTCATCCTCCGCACGGAGGGCCGGCCGCTCCTCTACATGACCGGGTGCACGTTCGATGCGCGAACGACGCAGATCATCTGCGGCAAGACGATCGCGTCGATGCTCATGATCCAGAACTTCGCCAAGTTCCCCGCCACGCCACCCGGCGTGCTCGCCCACTGCATGAAGCAGGCGTTCGTGCGCAAGAACCCCGGCATCCGGAGGCTCCTACTCCAGCATCCCAACATGCCGGGAGAGGTGAAGCGCTCGTTCTGAGGAGCGTAGGAGACCGTCGGTGGGGAGGCCGAGGGCGGGACGGATGCGGGCGAGTGCGAGCTCGTCGTTGATGATGGAGAGGATGCGGAGGCGGCCGCTGCAGCACGGACGCTAGGCCGCGTGCGCGCGCGCGACGGGCTTGGCCACGTTGCCGTGCGTGATCTCTTTGTGCAGGTAGGTCGGCGTGAGCCCGAGAGTGAGCGGCGTCGGTGTGATCTCGGTCGACGGGAACATCTGGCAGAACGCCGGGCGCGCGGCGACGCGGTCCACGATGGTGCGCTCGAGGATCATCGAGGTGTGCTGATCGGCGCCGCTCTCGGGCGTGTTGAAGTTGATGAGCACGTCGAGGTCCTCGCGGCGCGCGGTCGCCGCGAGGCCCGGGATCTTGCTGTCGAGCGGTGACCAGCAGTCGGCGCACGTGCCGTTCTCGCTCGTGCCCCACACTCCGGACTCCGTGCTCACGAAGAGCGTCTGGTTGCCGCTCGTGTGTCCGGGCGTGCGCAGGAGCATCACGCCGTCGCCGAGCATCAGGTCACCGTCGGTGAACGCGACCTTGTCGGTCTTCACGCCCTCGCGGCCCTCGGCGATGAACCACGCGCGCTGCATCGGGTGCAGCTCCGCCCAGTCGTCCCACTCGCACCGGGGCGCGAGCAGCGTCGCGTTCGGGAAGCGCGTCTTGTAGCGACCGTCCTCGGTGCCGAGCTGGCCGCGCAGATCCTGGGTGTGGAAGTGATCGAACGCGATGTAGTCGATGTCCTCGTTGCGCACGCCCAGCCTCTCGAGCTGCGTCTCGAGCGGGTCGTACTTCTTCTGCAGGACCGACTCGAAGCGCCCGTACTTCTCGATGATGTGGGCGAAGTACGGCGTCACGCGGGCCGCCTCGATGTCCGTCGGGTTGAAGAGCAGGTTCTTGAGAGCACCGCGCTGGAAGAACTGCACGAGCAAGCACCGGTGGGTGAACGAGACCAGCGGGATGGGCGAGAGCGCCGCCGCGCGGAAGGCGTATTTGGTCGGGTACGGCGCCGAGCTGAGAGGCAGCGTGCGCACCGAGACGCAGCGCGGCCCGCTCGCGAACTTGTCGCGGAGCTTCTCGGCGCCGAGCCGGACCGCGCGGTGGCGCGCGCCGAGCCGGGGAAGCGTCCAGGCGTCGTCGAGGTCCGTGAGGCGTGCGGTGCCGGTCGGTGCGGGGAGCATGCGCGGGAGCCTACCCCCGGAGCTACGAAAGGCAATGCTGCCTGCTTTTCTGCGTGGCCGAGCGCCCCTACGGCGCGCTCAAAGGGGCGCGCCGTAGATCGCCCCGGGCCCGCCGTTGGGAGCGACGGTGACGTAGACGCACTGCCCATCGAGTGCGAGCGCGATGGGTTGCGTCGTGAAATCGAACGAGGCGACGTCGACCACGACCGTGCTCGTCTTGCCCACGACCTTGCGCACGAGCATGTCCAGCCGCTCGGTGAAGTAGAGGTCGGTCGCGCTCAGCGCGACCGCGTACGCGCCGTTCTGGGCGAGTACCGTGCTCTGCTGCCCGCCCGTCTTCGGCACGCGCATGACGGCGGCCCCGTTGGTCGTGTCGATCGTGGTGAAGTAGACGTCGCTCGCGTCCACCGCCACGTCCGCGGCGCCGAGCCCGCTCAGCCACGTGACCGTGCCCGTCCCGAGGTCGATGGCCTGCACGCCGCCGTCCGTCGCCGTGTACCCGCGCGTGCCGTCGACCACGATCTTGCTCGCGGCCGTCGGCAGGTTCGCGACGGGCGCGCCTGGACCGCCGCCGAGTGGCGCGGCGAACAGCGGGCCCGGCATTCCTCCGGACCACGCGTAGAGCATCGTCTGGCTCGTCGCGACGTAGGGGAAACTGGGGATGGGGATGGGGATCGGCTGCGGAGGTCCCCCTTGCTTCGGGACCATCGTGATCTGCGGGCCGAAGGCGAAGTAGACGTCGGTGTTCGAGAGGGCAAAGGCCGCGAGCTCGGGCCACCCGGGCGCCGGCCCCTTGGCGAGCGCTTGCACAGCCCCGCCGGCTTTGTGGACGCGCGAGATGCCGTCCCGGTCGTGCCAGTAGAGGAAGCCTCCGTCGAGGACGAGCTGGTCGGGCTCCACCCCCGTGTCGGCGATCTTCACGAGCCCACCCGCGCAGCCGAGCGGGGCCGGCACGTCCTCGGACGCGTCGAAGATAGGGATCGCGTCCGACCCGGCGTCGGCGGGGGAAGGGCCCGCATCCGCCGCATGCTGCCCAACCCCGAGCCCCGTACGCCCGCCGCACGCGGCGAGCAGCGAAAGAAAGATCCACCTCACGTCATCAGTATACCCGACCCCGTTTCCATCTCCGTCTCTACGCCCACGCTGGACACGCGCTACGAGTGAGCTCGTCGGATTAGACCCAGCCTCCCGGCGGTTCGTGGGTCATAGTGGTAGTCACGTGACGACCCCGCCCGAGCCCTCCACGCTCCAGCCGCGCCGGCGCCGCTGGATCTACGCCCCGCTCCTCTTCGGGCTCTTCGGCTCCACGCTCACGCACGGCTCGGTCGTCGCCGCTGTGCTGCTCCGGCTCGGCGCGGGCGCGGCCGGAGGCGCGGGCGAGAGCGGCCACGCGGGAGCCGGCGACACCGTCGACGTCTCGCTCGCCGGCCCCGCCTCGACCGCTGCCTCGACCGCGACCGCGACCGCCCCGCCGCCCGAGCCTGCTCCGCCTCCTCCGCCGAAGGCGGCGCACGAGCAGAAATCGCCGCCGCTCCCGCCCCTCCCCAAGCCCGAGACGAAGGACGAGCCCGAGCCTCCGCCGCCTCCCGAGGTGACGCCTCCCCCGGTCGCCGTCTCGCCGCCCGCCGCGGGAAGCGGCGCGGACGAGACCCACAGCGGCAAGCTCTCGGGCCCGACGCGCTTCGGCGAGCTGGGCGCCGGCCTCGGCGGAGACACGGTGGAAGGCCAGCGCGCGCTCCTGCCCCACGCCGCGACGTGCAAGGATCCGGTCGCGGGTCGCTGGGAATCGCTGAAATACAACCCCGGCCGGAGCGACTGGGTGCACTTCACCCTCTCGGTGCGGCGCGGCGCCGGCGGCGTGATCACGGGCACCATCCTGTCCCACACCTGGTCCGGCGGCGTCTTCGATCGCGATCCGCCGGGCTGCTCGCGCGGCGGCTTCGACATGACCGTGTCGATGAACGCGATCGGACACGCGGACGCGACCGGTAGGATCACGTTCGGCTCGTCGCGCTACTCCATCGTGGCGATCAAGTGCGTGCTGCTCGACAACGCGTACGCGCCCGACAACTTCAGCGGCACGATCGATCCGGCGCGGCAGGAGTTCCAGTCGGTGAACAACGACGGCGCGAACGACATCAACGCGCCGTACGTCTTCCGCCGCACCGGGTGCCTCGACGAGTGAGCGGCGTTACCCGCCGGGGCACATGACCTGGAAGCCGTTGCCGTCGTACTTGCACTGGCACGGCGCGTTGGCCTGGAAGCAGTTGCAGTCGGTCGACATGTGACACTCCATGGGAAGCTGCGTGCACGAGTAGTACGTGCAGGGCATGCCGGGGCCGATCGCGTCGTTGCCCGTCGACTGGCAGTAGAACATCGAGGCATCGCAGAACCCCGGTCCGCACGAAACCCAGCCCGGCGGCCCGGCGCAGCCTCCGTCCGGGGCGACGTCGACGCCCGCGGCGTGCGCCTCGCAGTCGTTCGAGTAGAGCTTGCCGTCGGTACCGCACGTCGGCGCGTAGAGATCGGGGCAGCCCGTCGGCCGCGCGACGCACGTGCCGCTGGTGCTGCCGCACGTCTTGTCGACCTGGCAGTACTGCGTCGCTCCGCAGCCACCCGCGCACGATGCGGACGTCGATCCGTCCTGGCCCGTGCCGCCGTCGCCTCCGCCGGCGATCGTCCCGCCGCACCCGCCCAACACCAAGAGACCGCCCACCACCAAGCCAAGGATGCGCATGCGGCAAAGCTACCCCATCCCTCGCCGCTTGCACGCTGGCAGGCCGCGGTCGCGCGAGTACACTGGCCGCCATGGCTGGGCTTTCTTGGAATCGGGCGGAGTGGATCGCTGCGGTAGCGTGCCTCGGCGCCGCGGCGTGCGGCAACGGCGGGCCGCAGATCTACGGGCCGGCGTACGACGGCGGCGAAGGCGGCGCAGGCGACGCGAAGCTCGACGTGGCGAGCGACTCGCCCGCGCCGCAAGAAGGCGGCCCCGCGGACACGGGCGCCGACGCGCCGGCGTGCTCGAGCACGGTCGCCTTGCTCGGCGGCAGCGCGACCACGCTCTTCGGCGCGGGCGGTCACGGCCTCTCGGGGCTCTCGGCGCAGAGCCTCACCGGCAACCTCCTCGACTGCTTGCAGGACTTCACGTGCGGCATCCCGGCGGCGGTCGTGCCCCTCGGCACCGGCCTGTTCGGCGTGCTCGCCACGTCGGCCGGGGCGCTCGAGTCCACGTCGTTCGCGTCGAGCTGGGCCGCGCCGGCGGCGATCGCGGGCGCCGACGCCACCATCGACGGGCCGGCGCTGGCGGCGGTGAGCGGCAACGCCGAGCTCGTCTACCAAGGTGCAGACTACAAGTATTACCATGCACACTACACACAATCCTGGAGCCCGGCCGCCGAGCCCGTGGGCGGTCTCGCGACGCAGAGCTACGGCGCGCGCGCGCCGGGCGCCGCGGCCGCCGGGGCGGACCTCGTGACCGCGCAGGGCGGCGCCGACGGGTACCTCTACACGCAGGTCTACAGCGGCGGCGCCTGGCAGGCGGCGGCGAAGAACGGCTCGGCCGCCGTGCAGAACACCATCCCGCCCGCCATCGTGACGATGAACGGCGGCGGCTCCGAGCTTCTCGCCGCGTACCTGCGCATCACCGACTACAAGATCATGAGCGTCGATCGGAAGAGCGGCACGTGGAGCACCTCGCCCGTCCAGGTGAACGTCAACGCCTTCAC
>DATIQP010000720.1:0-9174 GCA_035470765.1 Polyangiaceae bacterium
CACATCGTCACTTCGCTCGGCGGGACCATCTCCGCGACGCCGAACGCGCCCCGGGGGACTCGCTTGCGCGTGGTGCTGCCGTGCGCGGACGAAGCCGAAGCCATCGAGAGCGTGCGGCAAGAGGCTGCGCGCACCGACACCGAGGCCAAGAACGCGCACGCGCGCATCCTCGTGGTCGACGACGAGCCCCAGATCACGCTCATGATCGCGCGCCTGCTTCGCCCACGCGCCGTCGACGTGGCGCACGGCGGCAAGGAGGCGCTCACCCGCTTGAGCGAGGGGCCCCGCTACGACGTCATCCTGTGCGATCTGCACATGAACGATCTGACCGGCATGGATGTGTACGAGCACCTGCAGCGCGCCGGAGCCGGGCTCGAACGCCGGGTGATCTTCATGACGGGCGGCGTCATGAGCGAGCGAGCCACCGACTTCGTGGCGCGCTGCGACTGCCCGCTGCTCGACAAACCGTTCGACGGGGCGGCGCTCGAATCCGCGATCGAGTCGGTCCTCGAACGAGGGTCGAGCCCGTAGACGCCGGTAGCGAAAAGGCTTCGTTTTTGCTACGCTGATGCGTCTTCAATGCCACATTCGCGCTTCATGCCCCTGCGTGTGTGCCTCGTCGACATGAACAACGGCGTGGCCAACCAGGCGACCCGCTGCTTCCGCCGCATCATCGATGCCTTCGGGGCTCGCGTGAGGGAGCGGAACCCCGGGGTCGAGCTTTTGTTCAAGCACGTCCAGCCGCGCAACCTCGGCGAGCTGCCCGGGCCGGACGAGGACCTCGTGCTCTCGTCGGGCGGGCCAGGGTCGCCCTTCGACGGCTACGACGACCCCTGGTGCACCGGCTACCGCGCGTTTCTGGATCGCGCCGTCGAGAGCAACGTCAAGGACCCCACCTCCTCGGTGAAGGTCTTCGTCGTGTGCCACTCGTACGAGCTCGCGGTGATCCACTTCAAGGTCGCCCAGATGCGCCGGCGCGCCTCGCTCAAGTTCGGCCTGATGCCGGCCTACATGACCGGCGACGGCCAGCAGACCGACTACTTCTTGCCCTTCGGCTACCGGCTCTTCTGCTGGGAGCACCGCAACTGGGAGGCCGCGGAGCTCGACGCCAAGCGCCTCGCCGAGCTCGGCGGCGCGTTGCTCGCCAAGGAGACGGCGGAGGGCGGGGCCTACAAAGGCGACGCGCTCCTGGCCTTTCGCTTCGCGCCCGGCGTCGACGGCACGCAGTTCCACCCCGAGGCCGACAAGCCCGGCGTCATGAACTGGATCGAGCGGCCCGAGCACAAGATCGCGGTCACGGACGCCTACGGCGAGGCCCTCTACGAGCGCATGGTGAAGAGCCTCGGCAACCCCGACCGGCTCGCCAAGACGTTCGCGCTCGTGCTCCCCGGCTGGCTGACGACGCGCTTCAACGTCCTCGCGGCGGAGCGTGGCTACAAGCCGCTGGACCCGCCGACCCCGAACATGGCCGAGTTCGACGTCGCCGTCTGAGCTGGTGTAGCCTCGGCAGCGTGAAGGTCGAACATCGTTGGGCGGAGATCGCCACGCTGGCTTGCCTCTGCGCGTGCGATCGACTCCCGAGCTGGCTGGCGACGGAGAAGCCGCCCGCGCCGATGCCAAGCGCCGCGACGTCCGCGGCCGCCTCCGCCACCGCGCCCGAGCCGCCCGCCGTCGAGTGGGCGCGTTTCAACGGCCCGGCCGACGCGGTCCTCGACGCCACGCGCATCACGCTGCGCGTCGAGGGGAAGAAGTCGTACACCGTCGCCATCGAGCACGACGGCAACGTGTCGTTCACCGCGGGAGGCGCGTGCGGCGTCCGCACCATCCAGACGGCGACGATCGGCTCGCTGCTCGCGTTCATACGCACCAACGGGTTCTTCGCGCTGCAGCCCACGTACAAGGCCGAGGGCGCGCCGACGTCGCAAGACGAGGTGCGCGTGGACGTCCGCACGCCGGCCAACGACGTCCTGGTGGTGGCCGAGCGCGGGTCCAAGCCGCCGCAGGCCTTGCTCAACATCGCGAACGCCATCGAGACGATCACGGCCGTCGACTCCTACCTGCCGAAGCTCAAGATCTCGGCGCTCACCCAGGAGGAGGTCGCGCGCGCGCTGCACCGCGACAAGGCGCGCCTGGCGAAGTGCAAGAAGGCCGCGTCGTTCGCCGTCTCGGTCGACAAGCTCGGCGCCACGGCGCTCGAGGGCGTGGTCCCCGCCGAGGAGGGCCCCTGCGTCGCGCCGATCGTCGCCGGCTGGAAGTTCGGACCGACGTGCGGCGCCAGCGTCGCGAACGTCATGATGGAAAAGTCGGGCGCGACCGTGGCGGTCGCACCCGCGCATCCTCTGTGAAGGGTCGAGGGAGGGGCATCCGCGAAAAGAAGGCACTGGACGAGGCGTCGGCCCCCGATTTGGACGCGCTCGACGCGAGCTGGGGCGACGAAGACGACGGGGAGGACGACGCGCCGTCTTCGGAGGCCGGGGAGATGGATGAGCTGGACGCGCTCGAGGGCGGCTGGGATGCCCCGAAGCGGCACACGACCGGCGCCGAGCGAGCGGCGGCCCGAAGGGAGAAGGCTCGCAAGCGTGCGGAGCGCCAGAAGGCGCGGGCGGCCGAGGCGCGAGCGAAACAGAAGCAAAAGCGGCGGGCGGCCCGGTCGGACGCCCCACGACCGCGCGTCGCCGCCAAGCCCGCGCCGAAGCGAGCCGCTCGGAGCGCCGACGAGAGCGAGGCGGAGACGGACACCGACGAGCGCGCGGAGGCTCGCCCCGCTCGGAAGGTGCGCCGCCCGGCCCCGGCCCCCCGCCGGGACTGGCAGAAGATGGCGGTCATCGTCGCGATCGTCATCGCCGCCGGCGCCGGCGCGCTGTGGCTCTTTCACAAGTGAACGGCCTCGCCGCCCCCTCGCCGCCGTTTCGATTCTGATGCTATGTTCGGCGGTCCAATGACGGAACGCATCGGCCTCATCGTCGGAATGGAGAACACGTTCCCGCCGGCCTTCCTGGCGAAGGTGAACGAGACTCCCGGTTTTCACGCGGATCTGATCAAGCTCGGCGGCATCAAGGAGCGGTTCGACACGGACTACCGCGTCATCGTGGACCGCTTGAGCCACGAGGTGCCGTTCTATCGGTTCTTCCTCAAGGCCGCCGCGCTCGCCGGCGCCTACGTCATCAACGATCCGTTCTGGTGGAGCTCCGACGACAAGTTCTTCGGGTACTCGCTCGCCGCGAAGATTGGCGTCGCGGTGCCGCGCACCGTCATGCTCCCGCAGAAGTCGTACATGAAGGGCATCGACCCCGCGCGCTCGCTGCGCAACCTCGAGTTCCCGCTCGACTGGGAGGCGATCACCGGCTACGTCGGCTTCCCCGCGATCCTGAAGCCGGCCGACGGCGGCGGCTGGAAGAACGTCCACCGCGTCGACAACCTCGAGCAGCTGCTCCGCGTCTACGACACGACGAACGAGCTCGTGATGACGCTGCAGCAGTTCATCGACTTCGACGAGTACGTCCGCTGCATCTGCATCGGCCGCGAGTTCATCCTGCCCATCCAGTACGACCCGCGGCGCCGCTGCTACATCGAGAACGACGCCCCGTTCATGCCCAAGGCGCTCGAGCAGAAGATCCTCGACGGCGCCTACGCGCTCAACCACGCGCTGGGCTACGACATGAACTCGGTCGAGTTCGCGTGCAAGGATGGGGTGCCCTACGCCATCGACTTCACCAACCCCGCGCCGGACTTCGACGTACACTCGATCCTGCCGAAGCACTTCCACATGATCGTGGACGAGATGGCGAGCTTCGTCATCAAGTGCGCTCGCGAGGGGCGTGGTCACGGGGGCGACTATGCCTATCGTCGCTACGTCGACCAGGCCCCCCACGAGCGCCCGCGCCGCGCGGGTTGATCAGGCCTTCTTCACCTTCATCCCGGCGATCCCGTGATCGAGCTCGTGGCTCAGTCGCCCGAGCGCGAGCGCGCCGAGGAAGAGGCCGAAGTCGCGCAGCGCGACGTCCAGATATCCGCCGACCAGCACCAGGTTGACGATGATGCCGGCGAGCCAGGCCGCCACGACGTAGGCGCCGATCTTCGGCTTGAGCAGCACGAGGAGGGCGGCCGAGAGCTCGACGATGCCTACGATGCCCATGAAGGACCTCGTCGAGATCGGCAGGACGTTCTCGATGGGGGCGGCGAGGTACTTGTCCCAGTTGGTCAGGAGGTGGAAGAACTTGTCCGCCCCCGCGATCGCCGGCGCGACGACGAACCCCCAGTGCAAGAGCTCGTACGCCTGCTTGACGTGGTGGCGAGTGTCGGCCTCCTCGACGAGCGAGTCCGGATGCCGAATCGGGGCTTGAGTGTTGACGTTCATGACGTGCTCCTTGCAGGAGCATGAAAAAGCATCCGACGTGCCACTCGCGCTTTTGTTATCCTGGAGCTGATGCTCGACGACCAGTTCACGCTCGGTGTGGAAGAGGAATACCAGATCGTCGATCCGGAGACGCGGGAGCTGCGGAGCTACATCTCGCGCCTGCTCGAGGACGGAAAGAGCGTGCTGCGCGAGCGCGTCCGCATGGAGATGCACCAGTCGGTCGTCGAGGTCGGCACGAGCGTGTGCGAGGACGTCGCGGCCGTGAGGCAGGAGCTGCTCGAGATGCGCGGCAAGCTCAACGAGCTCGCGCGCAAGGGCGGCCTGCGCATCGTCGCCGCGTCGACGCACCCCTTCAGCGACTGGAAGACTCAGGACATCAGTCCGAACGAGCGCTACCACGAGATCGTCCACGACCTGCAGGACGTCGCGCGCGCGAACCTCATCTTCGGCTTGCACGTCCACGTCGGCATCAAGGACCGCGAGGTCGCCGTCGCGCTGAACAACCAGGTGCGATATTTCCTGCCGCACCTGCTCGCGCTGACGACCAGCTCCCCGCTGTGGCTCGGGCGCAACTCCGGGCTGATGAGCATCCGCTCGCAGATCTTCAAGCGCTTCCCGCGCACCGGCATCCCGGATGAGTTCGAGAGCCCGGCGCAGTTCGACAACTTCGTGAAGCTGCTCATCAAGACGGGCTGCATCGACAACGGGAAGAAGATCTGGTGGGACGTACGACCGCACCACGTCTTCGACACGGTCGAAGTGCGCATCTGCGACATGCCGACGAAGATGGATCACACCATCACCGTGGTCGCGCTGATCCAGGCGCTGATGGTGAAGCTCTACCTGATGCACCGGCGCAACACGCAGTGGCGCCGCTACTCGCGCAGCCTGATCGAGGAGAACAAGTGGCGCGCCGTTCGCTTCGGCACCGACGCGAAGCTCATCGACTTCGGCCGCAAGGAAGAGCGGCCCTTCTCGGAGCTCATCGTCGAGCTCGTGGACTTCGTGAGCGAGGCGGCCGACATGCTCGGCACGCTCGACGTCGTGCGCCGCGCGATCGACATCCAGCGCGAGGGCACGAGCGCGCACCGGCAAATCGAGATCTTCCAGAAGACCCAGGACACCAAGAAGGTGGTGGACTGGCTCATCGAAGAGACGATGCGCGGCGTCCGCTGACGCTGGCTTTTTCCTTCAGCGCGTCCTCAGCGTCCGCGCCGCCAGATCCCCACTGTGCCGCCTGTCCACAAGACGTCGGCGCTCTTGTTCTGATCCACCCCGAGCATCTTGCCCCGCGAGAGGCGCACCAGCGGCAAGAGCGGCTGGAGCGGCTCGCCGTCGGCGCCGCGCATCAACATCACGCGGACCTCGGCCTTGACCGCGTTGCGCGCGCCGAGGGTGTCCCCGTCGTGGATGCCCGGCATGCGGATCGTCCAGGCGTACTCGACCTTGCGCTGAAGCAGGTAGTGGGGCCGCCGCTCGGACGGCACCGCGTCGATCGCCTCCCTGGTCACGTCGACGACGACCCCGGAGCCGGCGAACGAGAACAGCGGCTTGAGCACGTAGCTCTCGAGGTCCTCCGGGAGCTTCTCCTTGCCGTCGAAGTAGTCGCTGAGATAGCGCGCGCGCGGCACCGTCGGGTGGTCGAGGTGAGGAAGCGAGTACTTCGACCACGCCCAGTACCAGTTCGGGTGCGAGCACCACGTCACGTCGAGCTCCTCGTTCCACGAGAACGGGACCGGGACGTTCTTCACCTCGAGCTCGTCGAAGACCATCCGGTTGTAGATGCGCTCGAGCGGGACGCGCTTGCCGTCCTTCATCCGGAACAGCTTGCGACCCTCCTTGATGATGTCGGTGACGCAGACCGAGTCGACGTCGAAGAGGAGCTTGGTCGCGGTGAAGTCCGGCGCGGTCTTCTGCTTCTCCGGCTGAAAATCGACCATGGCCACGGTCTGGGGATCGTGGCCGCCGAGGATGCACCGGCGCATGAGCGCCATCGCGCGCTCGCGGTCCTCCGAGAAGAAGCAGGTGTAGTCGCCCTCGAGGCCGGGCCGCGCGTGCAGGGCTTCGTGCCAGGCGTCCGCCTCCAGCGCCTCGAGCGCGTAGAGCGACGGGAAGGCCTGCAGCTCGACGAGGCGCCCCTCGATCTGGCCGCCGTCGCCGTACACGAGCGCGAAGTCGACCTGCACGCAGTGCGGCGACGCGTCCATGTTGGGCACGGCGTACCGCGCCGGGATGGCCGTCTTGAGCGCGGCGAGCGTCGCCGGGCGCGAGAGCTGGGCGGCGATCTCGATGGATGCAGTCTGCAAGTGCTCACGGAGCCGCTTCGTGAAGAACAGCGGCGTCTCGGCGAGGCGGAACGGGAACGGGCCGCCGATGCGCGCGTAGAGCCAGTCGGTGTAGGTCGAGAAGAGCTTCGCCGGCTCGTTGGCGTTGAACGCCTCGCGCAGGAGCGGGTCCATCAGTGCGCCCCCCGCAAGAGGTCTTCCCAGCGGTACTGGGCCGCGGGGCGTTGCTTGGCGAGATCGATCACGAGCTCCGCCATGCGCTGCACCGTCCACGCGAAGTGCTCCTCGCCGAGCGAGGACACGTCGAAGTCGGGCGCCGAGTTCATGAAGTCGATGGCGTACGGCACGTCGCCCCGGACCGCGAACTCGACGGTGTTCATGTCGTAGCCAAGCGCCTGGGTGATCTTCAGCGCGTCCTGCTGGATGCGCTCGGAGAGCCCCGGGTCGAGGGCCGGCATGCTCTCGCCCGCGCGCCGGTAGCGATCGAAGTGGCTGAGCCGCGGATCCCACAGGGCGACGCGCACGTCGCGCTGGCCGATGACGATGCAGCGCACGTAGCGCTGCCACGCGATGGCCTCCTGCGCGATCAGCGTGAGGCGGCCGCTCGCGTCGTAAGCGCGCATCAGCTCCTCCATGTTCGCAACGCGCGTCACGTCCTTCCAGCCGCCGCCCCAGTGGGGCTTCAGGTACATCGGGAAGCCGAGCTGCTCGATGAGCGCGCCCCAGTCGACGTAGCGCATGTTCTTCTCGAGCGACGCGCCGGTCGTGTCCGCGCCGTATTCCTTCTGCGGCAACAGCACGGTCTTCGGCACCGCCACGCCGAGGCGCGCGGCGAGCCCCGCGTTGAAGAACTTGTCGTCGACGATGCGCCAGAAGGGGTTGTTGACGACGCGCGCGCCGTAGAGCGCCGCGAGCTTCAGGAACGGCTGGTAGCAGGTCACCTCGTGCGAGATGCGATCGACGATCACGTCGTAGGGCGGGGCCACGTCCGCGCGCGGCGCAGCGAACTCGGCGTACTCGCAGAGCACCCCCGCGTTGCGGCGGGCTACCTCCTCGATCAGCGCCTCGGGGAAGGTGCGCTCGCGGCCGACGAGCAACCCCACTCGAAGCG
This sequence comes from Polyangiaceae bacterium, assembly GCA_035470765.1. Taxonomy (GTDB): domain Bacteria; phylum Myxococcota_A; class Polyangia; order Polyangiales; family Polyangiaceae; genus DASXHD01. Next base: position 7,754 of record DATIQP010000720.1, read on the forward strand.
GCGACGACGTCTTGCGATGCATCTCACCAACCCACCTTCTCGGCCAGGTAGTACGGCAGCATGGCGCGCCAGGTCGGCCAGTCGTGGCGCATGTCGTGGCCCCAGAGGTCGAGGTTGTTCCAGATGCCGTGATTCCAGAGCATCGTCGAGAAGCGGCGCGACGCGTGCGGCGCCTCGTACTCCCCTTGCCCCGACACGAGGTGGATCTGGCTGTGGTTGCGGATCGTCTCGAGCGCGGCGCCGTTCAGGTGGGGCACGAAGCTCATCGGGTTGTTGAAGTAGACGTTGTCGTCCGAGTAGCCGTGCGTGTAGTCCGGCCCGAGGTCGAAGAAGCCGCTCATCGCGATGAGCGTGTCGAACAGGTCCGGGCGGCGGAAGAACTGGTTAGCCGCGTGGAAGGCGCCGAAGCTCGCGCCCGTGACACCGATGCGCGCGCCATCGTCCTTCAGCGCGCGGCGGATGTGCGGCACCACCTCTTCCTCGACGTACCCCGAGTAGAGCGCCTGCCGCCGCGCCTGCTCCGGCACCGAGACGTTGCGGTTCATCCACGCGTGCTCGTTGATGCTGTTGATGACGAAGACGTTGACCCGCCCCGCGAAGATGAGCGGCTCGATGGACTTGATGAGGAAGAAGCGCTCGCAGTCGAGCAGATCGCTCTGCGCGGTCGGGTAGAGGAGCAGCGCGTGCCCGTAGTTGCCGTACCGGACGATGGGCATGTCCATGCCCAGCCGTGGGCTGTACCAGCCGAAGTGTTCACGCGGGAGGTTGGGGTCGACGAATTGCATGTGAGGGGCACGCAGCATAGCGCACCCACGCCGCCCTCGTCTCCGTCTCTGCCTCCGCCTCCGCCTCCGTCTCTGCCTCCGCCTCCGTCTCCGCGTCCGTCTCCGCGTCCGTCTCCGCCTCCGCCTCCGCCTCCGTGACCAGCTCGACCGTGGCCCGGACTACGGGAGGTGGAGCACCACGCTCATCGCGCGCTCCTTGGGAACGAAGTGGACCTCGGCGTAGCCGCCACTCGGCACGTCCAACGCGCCCACGAAGCGCCTCGCCTCGCCGACCAGCACGTAGGCCTGCCGCCCGCCGCTCGCTGAAAGCCATTCCGGCTTCGGCCCCACTCGCACGCGGGCGTCGCCGATGGCGAACGTCGCCGGCTCGTCGCTCGACACGAGCACGTTCCGCTCCGGCAGCCCGGCGCCCGCGGGCCCGGGGCTCGCACCCGGATCGCTGGCGCGGTCCACGTCGCCGCCCCACACATCGTCCGGCAGGAGCAACACGTCCTGCGCGTCGCCGGTCGTCGCGGGGGCACGCGCTCTCGACTTGGGAGGCGCGACGTCTCCGGCGAGGTGGACGAGCACGGGCTCGGTGACGACGAGCGTCTCGGCGAGCGCCTTCTCTTCTTCGTCGGGCACGCCGCGCGCGCG
>DATIQP010000721.1:0-2612 GCA_035470765.1 Polyangiaceae bacterium
GATTTCTGCGTGCGGCTGTCTTGACGCTGCTCGCCGCTCGTCCTTTTATCCTAACCCCATGGCAAACCTGCTCGAACAGCTCAAGGCGATGACGGTCGTGGTCGCGGACACCGGCGACATCCACTCCATCGAGAAGTTCCGCCCACGCGACGCGACGACCAACCCGTCGCTCATCACCGCCGCGGCGGGGATGCCCGAGTACGCGAGCATCGTCGACGAGTCGCTCCTCTGGGCGAAGCGCGAGGCCGGTCCCGGCGCGAGCAAGGACGCCGTCGTCAAGCGGGCCATCGATCGGCTGAGCATCGAGTTCGGCCTGCGCATCCTGAAGATCGTCTCCGGCCGGGTCTCGACCGAGGTCGACGCCCGCCTGTCGTTCGACACGCAGGCCACCATCGACAAGGCCCACCTGCTCATCTTGCAGTACGAGACCGCTGGCGTGTCGCGCGAGCGCGTCCTCATCAAGATCGCCTCGACCTGGGAGGGCATCCGCGCGGCCGAGCAGCTCGAGAAGGAGGGCATCCATTGCAACCTCACGCTGCTCTTCGGCCTGCACCAGGCGATCGCGTGCGCCGAGGCGAAGGCCACGCTGATCTCGCCCTTCGTCGGTCGCATCCTCGACTGGCACAAGAAGAAGTACAACCGCGACTTCGCGCCGAAGGAAGATCCGGGCGTGACGAGCGTGACGCGCATCTACGACTACTACAAGAAGCACGGCTACAAGACCGAGGTCATGGGCGCGAGCTTCCGCAACATCGGCGAGATCCAGGAGCTCGCGGGCTGCGATCTGTTGACCATCGCGCCGTCGCTTCTGGCGGAGCTCTCGGGCATGACGGGCGAGCTTCCGCGCAAGCTCGATCCGAGGGCCGCAGCGTCCAAGGACATCCCGAAGATCGCGATGGACGAGAAGACGTTCCGCGAGATGCACGAAAAAGACGAGATGGCGAAGGACAAGCTCCACGAGGGCATCGAGGGCTTCAGCAAGGCGCTCGTCGCGCTCGAGAAGCTGCTCGGCGAGCGGCTCGACGCCGTCATCAGCCACACGCGCGGCTCGGCCGCGCGGAACCTGTTCAACGTCTACGACCTCGACGGCGACGGCTTCATCACCCGCGAGGAGTGGAGCGGCACCGACGCCGTCTTCGAGGCGCTCGACAGCGACCACGACGGGCGCATCACGCCCGAGGAGATGGCCGCCGGTCTCGGCGCCGCGTTTCGCCTGACGGCGTGATCAGGAGCTGATCAGTTGGCGGTGCCCGTGAGCGTGGCGTTCGCCGTCGTGGTGCCGTCCGTGACCTGAAGCGTCGTCGACTTCGTTCCCGTGGTCAGTGGGGCGAAGTGCACGGCGACGGTGCAGCTCGAGGCCGGCCCGAGCGTGGTGCTGGTGCAGGTGTCGGTGCCGAGCGCGAAGTCGACCGAGTCGCCGCCCGTGATGGACGCCGTCAGTGTCCCGGAGGTGGAGCCGCCATTGTTGGTCACCGTGAAGATGATGTTGGCCGACACGCTGGCGTCCGCCCCCACGGTGCCAAAGTCCTGAGGCGTGGGAGAGATGGCGAGCATCGCTGCGGTCGCGTCCGCGTCGGCCGTGGCGTCGGAGGCGGCGTCGGAAGCATCGGCGCCCGCGTCCGAGCCTGCGTCCACCACGTCGGCCGCGGCGTCGGCCGCGTCGGAGCCTGCGTCCACCACATCGGCCGCGGCGTCGGCCGCGTCGGAGCCCGCGTCGGTGCCCGTGTCGGCCGGCGCATCCGGCTGGTTGACATCCGGCTGGCTGACGTCCGGCTGGCTGACGTCCGGAAAAGAGCCGTCCAGAGAGCCCGCGTCGATCTTGCTGCGATCGAACTCCGCGATGAGCTCGCACCCGCCCAGGGCGAAGGCGCCGAGCGCGAACAGGGCCAGGGTGCGTCGCGTTGCTTTCGTCTTCATTTGGCTCCCAACATACCGCGAGTTTGCGCTGCGCGGTTGACTTCGTAGAGGGCGTTCCAGCGAGGGCTGGCCATGGCGCCAAGCGGCAGGCGCCCGCCGAGGCTCAGTCTCGCCGGACCAGCCGCAGCCCCGCCGGGACGACGAGCAGCGCGCCGACGAGCCCTGCGACCGAGCCGATCGCGCCCACCGCGCCCACGTCGAAGAGGCCCTCGAAGCGGCACGCGAGCAGCGCGGCGAAGCCCGCCGACGTCGTCAGCGCGGTGGCGAAGACGAGCGGCCCCTGCTCGCGCAGCGCGCCCTCCACCGCCCCTTCGCCGAGCTCGGCGTTCGTCCCGCCGCGGGCCGCGTAGAGCAGGAACATCGCCTCGTCCATCGTGATGCCCAGCAGCACCGGCACCACCAGCGCGTCGTAGGCGTGCCACGGGATGTGCAGCACGCGCATGGCAACCGCGACGATGGCCACCGCGACGGCGAGAGTGGTGGCTGCGATGGCCACGTCGCTCACGCGGCGGAGCGACGCGCCGAGGGCGATCGCCACGAGTGCCAGCGCGGCGAGCCCGATCTTTGGGAGATCGCGCGCGAGGGTCTCCTTCAGGCCCACCTCGAGCCGCGCGTAGCCCGTCACGATCGCCCGCGGATCGGCGCGCCGGATGGCCTCGAGAGCGCGCGCGTCCTTCGCCGCGTCTCCCGTCGGC
>DATIQP010000722.1:0-10491 GCA_035470765.1 Polyangiaceae bacterium
GGCGCGCGCTCACGGCGGCAACATCGCCGTCCGGAGCGAAGAGGGTGAAGGGACGACGTTCAGCCTGCGGGTGCCGCGTCACGCGGCGTGAGCGGGGCACCCACGACCGAGTAGCCTCGCTTCGTCCGATCGCGCTCGACGAGTGCGCGAGGCGACGCGATCGGGGTAGCATCCGCAGCCTTGACCCGCTCCTCGCGCCTGCATCAGCTCTCGGCGGCGGCGCTGCTCGTGCTGCTCTCCTTCGTGACGCGCGCCCCTGCGCTGCTGAACGCCGCGGGCACCAACTCCGACGCGGCGATCGTGGGCCTGCAAGCGCGCCACATTTTCCAGCACGGCGGCTGGTCGCCGCTTCTCTGGGGCAGCACCTACCAGACGTCGGCCGACTCGACGTGGGCCGCGCTCTTCTTTGCCGTGCTCGGTCCCACGCCGCTCGCGCTCATGCTCTCGGCGCTCGTCGCCTACGCCGCGCTCACGCTCTTCGCGTTCCTGCTCCTCGCCCGCCGCACGAGCTCGCCCTGGCGCGCCTTCGTCGCGGCGCTCCCGCTCGTCTTCACGACCGCTTGCGTGCACTCGTACGCGCTCTACCCGCCGCGGCAGCTCGCGCTGACGATCGCGTTCGCCGCGCTTTTTGCGATCGACCGCGCCGATGGCTCGAAGCGGCCCGGCGCGTGGCTCTTCGGTGGCGGGCTGCTCGTCATGCTCGCGTGGCTCGCGGACCCGTACGCGATCGTCTTCGTGCCGCCGGCGACGCTCTTCGCGGCGCTCGTGGTGCTGCGCGCCCGCCCGACGTTCGGAGCTCGCGCGGGCGCGAGCGGCGTGTACGCCCTCGGGAGCCTCCTCGGCGTGGTGCCGCTCGTCCTCTTGTGGCTGCACCCGCGCTCTCAGCAGGGCGTGGTGACGATGAGCCCGAGCGTGCTCGGCCACAACGCGCGCCTCTTGTGGAACGAGTGCCTGCCGTGGGCCATCGGCACCAAGGTCTACAAGCCGCTGCACGTGATGGACTACGTCGAGTGGCGCATGCCGATCGCGTACGCGGTCGCTGCGCGCGCCGGCGTCGTCTTCCTCGTCATCGCGGTCTCCGCGTCGCTGCTGCTGGTGCTTCGGCGATCGAGCGAGCGTCCGCTCCGACACCTCTACGCCCTCGGCGCCGCGACCGTCGGGCTGGTCTTCACGAGCTTCTTCTTCTCGCTCATGGTGATGGACCACTTCTCGATGCGGTACCTCGCGGGCGCCGTCCTCGTGCTCCCGTTCGTGGTGGCGCCGCTGGTCGAGCGCGTCGGGGCGTGGCGCGGCGCGCTGGTGCTCGCGCCCTACCTGCTGATCGCGGGCGTCGGAGGATGGTTCTCGCACGGCGACTGGACGCACCGAGGGCGGCCCGTTCGCACGGCGGCGGGCCGCGCCGAGGACGAGGCGCGCCTGCTCTCCGAGCTGCAGAAGCGTCATGTGGAGGCGGGCGTGGCCGACTACTGGGCGGCCTACCGGCTCGATTTCCTCTGGCGGGAGGCGCTGCCCGTCGCGCCGCTGCACGAGAGCCAGGACCGCTATCGGCCCTACCGGGACGCGCTCGATCGCGCGCACCGCGTGGCGTACGTCTTCGATCGCGGCCGCTCGTTCGAGGACGAGGCAAAGACCGCCGACGACTTCGACGCGAAGGGCTCGCGCACGGAGCGCTTCGACGTTGGCATCTTCGCGGTCTACGTCTACGAGCGGCCGTGAGCGGAGCGGAGCGCGGCGATCGTCTTCTGTAGCCCCTCGCGGACGCGCACGGTCGGCTCGTAGCCGAGGAGCTCGCGGGCGGCATCGATCGACGCGAACGAATCACGCACGTCGCCGGGCCGCGGGGCGTCGTACCTCGGAGGGACGCTCGTGCCGGTCGCCTCGGCGATGATGCGCAGCAGCTCGTTGAGCGACACGCGCTCGCCGCACGCGATGTTGACGACCTGGCCGGTCAGCTTCTTCGGGGTGCCGGCGGCGAGCAGGTTCGCGGCGACGACGTTGTCGACGTGGCAGAAATCGCGCGTCTGCTCGCCGTCGCCGAAGACCGTGGCGGCCTCGTTGCGGAGCGCCGCGCTGACGAAGTTCGGGACCGCGGCGGCGTACTGGCTCTTCGGGTCTTGCCGCGCGCCGAAGACGTTGAAGTACCGGAGGCTGATCGTCTCGAGACCGTAGAGGCCCGAGAACGAGCGCATGAGGAACTCGCCCGCCACCTTCGACACCGCGTACGGCGACAGGGGCGACAGCGGCGCGGTCTCCGGAGTGGGGACGATGTCCGTGTTGCCGTAGGCGGCCGCGCTGGCGGCGAAGATCACGCGGCGCACGCCGGCGCTGCGCGCCACGTCGAGCAGGACCGTCGTCCCCTGGACGTTGGCGAACATCGTCTCTTGCGGCCTCTCGACCGAGAGCACCACCGAGGGAATGGCGGCGTGGTGGAAGATGACGTCGACGCCCTGCACGGCGCGCCGCACCACGGCCTCGTCGGTGACCGTTCCCTCGAGGACCTCCAGCCTGCCATGGAGGCCGTCGACGTTCGCGCGGCGGCCCGAGGAGAAGTCGTCCAGGATGCGCACCGTGTCGCCGCGCGCGAGGAGGGCTTCCGCGAGGGTCGAGCCGATGAAGCCGGCGCCGCCGGTGACGAGATGAATGGGCATCTGGGGGACGTTATACAACCTGGAAAAGGACGAACGAGGAAGGGGGATGGGAGTGGGAGTGGGAATGTCGGGAAGTTGGCCGGGGGCGGCCACTTTGTGCATGGTCTGTGAATGAGCGAGCTGTGCGGGCGGTGCGTGGTTTGCGGGTGCGCGGATGGACGAGGGCTCACGACGACGCGCCTTGCTCGTGGCGAGGTCGTGATCGTTTGCGGTACGCACGAGCTCATCCATCGCCGAGCGTCCAAGCGCGCCGACAGCGTCGCGGAGCTGCGCGCGCTGGTCCGGGATCGGCGAGAGACCTCCCGCCGCAAGCTGGCCGGGGACGAGCTCGCCGGGCGCCTCAGCGAGGCGTTCGCCGTCCCGTCGAACCGCCGCGTGCGCGAGCGCCGGGCGTAGACGGAGACGGAGACGGAGACGAGGGCCTGGGGCGGCCTGAACGATATTGTTGGTTGTATGACCAATAAAAGTTGACCTAAGTAGGCGAAATCTCACCGCCGAATGGTCTTTATATTGGTCATATGACCAATGAGTGTTCCGAACCGCCGGTGAGAGCCTCCGGCAGTCGGTCCCCCAGCCCGGCCGAGCTCAGAGCGCGATCAGGCCCGATGCGGGCGCGTCGAGGGCTTTGCGGGTCGCGGCACGGGCTCGGTCGAAGGCGTCGCCTCCGTGCGCGAGCCGGAAGGGCCCGAGCCTGGGAAGCCCGCGCACGGTCACGGTGAGCATCCCCTCGCGGCGAGGGATCGCCGGCTGTTCGCGGCGCCACGGCGACTTGGAGGCCAGGTGATGGAAGAGCACGCGACGCCGAGCGCCGAGGCCGGCGTGGCCCGGCCGATCGGCGATGCCGCCGTCGAGCATGGGGCGGCCGTCGACGTCGACGGGCTGGAGCAAGAGGGGGAACGCGCACGAGGCGCAGATGGCGCGTGCGAGGTCGCCCCGGTCGAGCACGACCGTGCGGCGCGCGCGGACGTCGAAGGCGGAGAGGGCGGCAGCGATGGGCGCGCGCTCGAAGTCGCGCGCGGCGAGCATCTCGCTCACGCGCTCGCGGAAGAGCCCGCCGCGCAACAGGCCGAAGCCCGGGGCAGGATCCCAGAAGTGCTCGCGGCGCAGCCCGCGCAACTCCCGCTCGATCCGGGCCGCGCTGGCGCCGCTCGACCAGAGCCCGCCGATGAGCGCGCCCGCGCTCGCGCCGGTGACCCGCTCGGGCACGAGGCCCGCGTCCTCGAGGGCGGAGACGAAGCCGGCGTGGGCGAAGAAGCCGAAGAACCCGGCGGAGAGGGCGAGCGAGAACGGCTCCTCGGCGAGCCACTCACGCAGGCTGGGCGGTCGCACGGAGCTCATCGCAAGGGCGCACCGCAGCGCGGGCAAAGCAGGATGCGGCGTTCCGGCATCGGAGGTGCGGATGGGAGTCGAACCCACGTGTAACGGATTTGCAATCCGCTGCCTAACCACTTGGCTACCGCACCGCGTGGTGCCTCTCGTTTAGCCGCTGCTGGGGGGCTTCGCAAGAGGGGGCGGGATTCGGGGACGGAGACGGAGTCGGAGTCGGAGTCCGGGGACGGACGGCGCGGGGATGCCCAACCGGACCGGCGTGGCCCGGGTCAACGGTCTTTCAGGGCGAGGACCTGGTCGAGCCCGGCGGTGAGGAATGCGAGTAGCTCGCCGCCCTGCGCGGCGGTCGTCACGTTCACGCGGCCGAACGACTCGCGGAACGCGCGCGCGACCTCGGGCATGGTCTGCGTGATCATGATCTCGCGCAGCCGGGACTCGGAGAGGTCGACGTGCGCCTCGCGGTGCTGCCGCACGAGCTCTGCCTCGAGGGCGGCCGCCGCGCGCTTCGCCTCGAGGTCGACGACGCCGCGCGCGCGATCGGCCTCCGCCTGGCGCTGGGCGCGTGAGAGCGCCGCTTCCTGTCGCTCGCGCAGCAGGTCGTCCTCGTGGCGCCGGGCCTCTTCGGCGCGGCGGCGCTCCGCGGCGATGCGCGACTCCTCTTCCGCCATGAGCGCTCGCCGTGTCTGCTCTTCGGTGCGGCGCCGCTCGGCCTCGAGGCGCGCGCGCTCCTCGGCGACGTGGCTCTCGGCGAGCAGGGCCTCGAGCGCGAGCTTCTCGCGGTAGGGCGCCTGCAGCCTCGAGAAGACCTCCTGCGACAGCACGCGCACGTCCTGAATCTCGATCGTGTCGAGCACGACGCCCCAGCCCGCCGCGTTGGTGTCGCCCGGCGCGCCCTCTCCGGCCAGGATCGGGACGATCTCGGTCATGAGCGCCCCGGCGACGCGGTCCTTCCGGTGGGTGATGCACTCGTCGAGCGTCAGCCCGGCGACGATGCGGCGAGTGGCGCCGACGAACATCTCGCGCAGGACGTCGGTGAGCGCGGTGCGGTCGAGGTCGATCATCCGGTAGGCGAGGAGCGGCTCGGCGATGCGATAAACCGCGAGGCCCTTCACCTCGACGCCCACCTTCTCCAGCGTGACCTGGTCGGCCGAGAACGAGAGCTTGGCGATCGAGGTGGGCACGACGGTGACGCTGTCGCTCGGCCACTTGAAGCAGCTCAGGCCCTGGCCGGCGCGCACGACCCTGGCGCCGCGCATCTGGATCAAGAACTCGTTGGGTTGAGCCGTGACTCGGCCCCAGCGCGGAATCGTCGTCATGCGCCTCGGCAGAGCAAGCGCGGGGCCAGCGGCGCGGCGGCCGTTTCCCGCGGTAGGGAAGGGGAGCCCGCACCGGACCGGAGCGCACGACGATCCGAAGCAGAGCACCCCCGAGATGTGCTAACTCGGCTGGGTTCATGAGACGCGCTTTCTTGCGCAAGCGTACGTGGGTGCTCTTGGCGGCGCTGGTCTTCGCCGCGGGCGATTTCGCCCTGCACATGCGCATGAACGCGCGTCGCGACGCGGAGCTGTCGGCGGTGACGGCGCCGGACGCGGGCGCGCAGGACCTCGTCTCGCGGGCGGACGACTCGGAGCTGGAGGTGGAGCCGCACCTGGCCGCCCAGCCGGACGGGCGCCTCGCGGTCGCGTGGATGGCTTCGGGCGGCGGCCGCGACGAGGGCGGCGCGCGCTACATCGGCGTGCGAGTGTCGGCGCCGGGCCCCGGCAAGTGGGGGCCGCTCGTGCGCGTGCGTTCGCCCGCAGGGATGGCGGCGGACCCGGTGCTCTCCCCGCGGCCGGACGGCAGCTTCACGCTCACGTGGCTCGCGCCGGGGTCGCCCTCGCATGTGTATTCTGCACGCATTCTCGCCGACGGCGCGGAGGCGCCCATCGAGGTAGCGACTGCGGGCGCGATCGACCGGCCGTGGAGCACGGTGACCCCCGGCGGGACGACCGTCGTCGTCTTCGACTACGCCGACGGCAAGACGCGCGGCGTCGCCGCGGCGGTGGCGCACGACGGCGTCCACTTCACGCGCACGAACCTGGCGTGGGGAGAGGACTTCACGGGCGAGCTGCCTCGCGTCTGCGCGGACGACCACCTTGCGGTCGTCACCTACGTCGATTCCAAGCAAGGCGTCGTCGTGCACCAGATGCCGCTCGACCCCCAGGGCCCGGTCGGCACCACCGTGGCGTCGTCGCCGAACGAGCACGTCGCCCGCGAGCCGCCCGCGTGCTTCCTCTCCGGCCAGGACACGTTCGTGGTCTACGCCACGACGGACAAGCCCGTCGAGTGGCGGAGGCGCGCGGTGGGCTCCGAGCTCGAGGAGGCGCCCATCATCGACTCGATGGTCTTCGCGCGCTCGCGCGACGGCGGGCGCACGTTCTGGGGCCGCGCCGCGCACCGGCCTTCCTCGAAGCTGCTGCATCCCACGCTCGTCCGGGCCGAGAGCGGCGCCTTCGGCATGCTGGCCATGATGGGCGCCGGTGCGGGCGACACGCACGGCTCGGCGAGCGTCGTCGCGCTCAGCACCGACGGCCGGAGCCAGAGCGGCCTCACGCGCACCGCGCTCGCGCCCGTGACGTTCGCGGTGCGGCGCGACGGCCCCGGATACGTCGGCGATTACCTGGGCTTCGCCCGCGTGGGCGACGCCCTGTTCGCGGCCGTGGTCGACAACGCCGCCGGCGAGGCTCACGTCGCCGTCGTCCGCGTCCCCTGACCCGCCGCTCTGCTAACCTTCGGGTCATGTCGGCGCGGCCCATGCTCCGCGGATCGTTGTTCGCGGTGGCGTCCGCGGCGTGCTTCGGCGGCACCGTGCCGGCGGTGCAATACTTTTCGCGGGACGTGGGGCCCTGGTCGACGGCCGCGCTGCTCTACGCCGGCGCCGTCGTCGGCGCGCTGCGCATCACCGGAGCCTCGGGGAGCCGGCGCTTCAGCCGCGCGCACCTCGTGCGACTCGCGACGGTGGCCGTGCTCGGCGCGGCGCTGGCGCCGGCGCTGCTCGCGATGGGGCTGCGGCGCATCGACGGGGCGAGCGCGTCGCTCTTGCTCGACTTCGAGGCTGCCTTCACGGTGCTGCTCGCTCGCGCTCTCTATCGCGAGGTCATCTCGCGGCGCGTGATCCTCGCGCTCGGCGTCATGACCGCGGGCGGCCTCACGCTGCTCGGGCCCGCGCTCGCCGCGCCGCGCCTCGCGCTCGGCTCGGCCGCCGTCCTCGGGGCCGTCCTCTGCTGGGCGCTCGACAGCGCGCTCACGCGGCCGCTCTCGGACCTCGATCCGCCGCGCGTCGTCATGGGCAAGTCGGCCATCGGCATCACCCTCTCGCTCGCCGTCGCCCTCGCGGCGCGGGAGCCGCTCCCGAGCCTGTCTCACGGCCTCGGCCTGCTCGGCTGCGGCGCGATCGGTTACGGCGTGGGCCTCCAGCTGTACCTGCTCGCGCAGCGTCACGTCGGCGCCGCGCGCACCGCGTCGGTCTTCGCGACCGCGCCCTTCTTCGGCGCCGCGGTCGCCCTCGCCGCCGGCGCGCACGCGCCGGGCCTGTCGCTCGCCGCTGCCGGAGGCCTGCTCGCGATGGGGACGTACCTCCTGGCCACCGAGCGCCACGAGCACGCCCACGAGCACGGCGAGATGGAGCACGACCACCTCCATCGTCACGACGACGGCCACCACGATCACACCCACGACGAGCCCGGTTTCTCACCCGAGCGCGAGCACTCCCATCCGCACCGGCACGAGCACGTCGCGCACACCCATCCCCACGCCGACGACGAGCAACACCGTCACGAGCACTGAGCGCGCGCTCTATTTCTGGAACTTGAGCGTCATGCGATCGCTCTCGCCGATCGCCGCGTACTTGTCGCGGTCCTTGTCGCCGTTGCGGTAAACCGGCGGCAGCGCCCACACGCCGCCCTCGTGCTTGTGGTCGTCCTTCGGGTTGGCGTTCACGTCCGACTTGCCCGCGAGCTTGAAGCCCACGGACTTCGCCAGGTCGAGCACGAGCTGCTCGGGTACGTAGCCCGCCTCGTCGCCTTTCTTCGGGTCGGTGCCCGGGTCGGCCCGGTGCTCCACCACGCCCAAGATCCCGCCCGGCTTGAGCACCTTGTAGGCCGCCTCGAACACCTGCTTGTCGAAGCCGCCCTGCAGCCAGTTGTGCACGTTGCGGAACGTCAGCACCAGGTCCGCCGAGCCATCGGGGCCGAGGCCGATCGAGCTCGGTGGGGCGACGTGGAGCACCTCCACCTTGCCGTACAGGCCCGGCGTGGCGGAAAGCTTCTGCTCGAACTGCGTCGCGTAGTTCTTCGACTCGCCCTGCGCCGTCGCCGGATCGAAGTTCGTCACGCGGAGCTTGCCCTCGTCGCGCAGAAAGGGAGCCAGGATCTCCGTGTACCAGCCGCCGCCGGGCCACAGCTCGACCACGGTCATGTTCTTCTTGATGCCGAAGAACGTCAGCGTCTCGAACGGGTGCCGGTAGACGTCTCGCGCGCGGTTGGCAGGCGAGCGATGCGGCCCGTCGATCGCCCACTTCAGCCGTGCGTCGCTGTCCGCGGGCGGTGGCGCGAGCTGCACGTCGGAGCCGGTGGGCGGCGTCGGGTTCTGGGGCACGGGCGAGTTGCCGCACGCCGCGGCCACGAGGAGGAAGAAGAGTGCAACTTGACGCATGCCTGGTGCATCGTAGTTTCACCTGCCGACCCATCGATTCCAAAAAAAGAGACCGTTTTTTACAAAGCCATGCTCGCCATCGAAGTCGTCTCCGACGTCGTCTGCCCGTTTTGCCTGATCGGCACCCGCCGCCTGGCGCAGGCCCTCGCCAGCACGGGCGTGCAGGCCGACGTCACCTTCCACCCTTTCCTGCTCGACCCCACCGTGCCGCCCGAGGGCGTCGACCTGCGCGAGCGCCTGCGCCGTAAGTACGGCGGCGATCCCGATCGCATGTTCGGCCGCGTCGAGGCGTCCGCCCGCGAGAGCGGCATCCCGCTCGACTTCTCCAAGGTCAAGAAGACCTTCGACACCACCGCGGCGCACACGCTCATCCGGCGCGCGAAGGACAAGGGCACGCAGGTCGCGTTCGCGGGCGAGCTCTTCGACGCGTACTTCTTGCGCGGCGAGGACATCGGCGATCGCGCAGTCCTCGCGCGTCTCGCGGCCGCCCACGGCTTCACCGAGGACGAGGCCCTCGCCCTGCTGGACGACGAGGCCGAGCGCGAGACGACGCGCGAGCTCGCCGCGGAGGCCGCGGCCGAGGGCATCCAGGGCGTCCCGTTCTTCGTCTTCGACGGCCGCTTCGCAGTCTCCGGCGCGCAGCCCCTCGAGGTCTTCGAGCAGGCGATACGCAAAGCGCTCGAACCGGCCACCTGAGCGTTGCCAAGGGCGCGCAGGCGATCCAGCCTGCGGGTCATGGGAACCACCGACAAAGAGCTCGAGGGCCCGGATCTCGCCGCGGGCGTGCCGTTCAAGGATCTGCGCGAGGGCGAGCCGCTGCTCGGCCACGCGTTCGGCGAGCCGGCCATCGTCGTGCGCGCGGGCGCCGACGTCCTCGCGATCGGTGCAACCTGCACACATTACGGCGGTCCCCTCGCCGAGGGCCTCGTCGCCGTGGACGAGAGCGGCGCGTGCACCGTCCGCTGCCCGTGGCACCACGCCTGCTTCGACGCCCGCACCGGCGCCGCGCTAGGCGGGCCCGCGCTCAACGCCGTCGCGGCCTACGAGGTCGAGCGCGTCGGGGACCTCGTCCGCCTCGGCAAGAAGAAGCCCGAGTGGCGCGGTGCCGCCCCGGGCCACGCGCCCGACTCCGTCGTCATCGTCGGTGCGGGGCCCGCGGGCGCCGCGTGCGCCGAGACGCTGCGGCGGCATGGCTACGCAGGGCCCGTCGTCCTCATCGGCAGCGAGCTGCCCGGCCCGGTCGATCGCCCCAACCTCTCCAAGGACTACCTCGCGGGCAAGGCGCCCGAGGAGTGGATCCCGCTGCGCGGCGAGGACTTCTACCGCGAGCTCGACGTCGACTTCCGCGCCGGCGAGACGGCTGTGTCGATCGATCGCGCCGCGCGCAGGATCGAGACCGACCGCGGCTCGATCGCCTACGGCGCGATCCTCCTCGCGACGGGCGCCGAGCCCATTCGTCTCGGCATCGAGGGCGCGACGCTCCCGCACGTGCACATGCTCCGCACGCTCGCCGACAGCCGGGCCATCATCGGCGCGGTCGCCCAGCAAGGCGCCAAGCGCGCCGTCGTCCTCGGGGCGAGCTTCATCGGCCTCGAGGCCGCCGCGTCGCTCCGCATGCGCGGGCTCGACGTGACCATCGTCGGCCCGGAGAGCGTGCCGCTCGCGCGCGTGCTCGGCGACGAGCTCGGCGCGCTGGTGCGGCGCATCCACGAGGAGCAGGGCGAGAAGTTCGAGCTCGGTCGCAAGCCCGCCAAGATCGGCCCGAGCTCGGTCACGCTCGACGACGGCCGCGAGCTCGGCGCCGACCTCGTGGTCATGGGCG
>DATIQP010000723.1:0-3740 GCA_035470765.1 Polyangiaceae bacterium
TGCGCATCCTGCACGAGCGCAACGTGGAATGAGCCGCTGGGCTTTGCCGGTCCTGTGGTCGACGCTCGCGCTGCTCGCCGCGTGCGTCCTCGGCCTGTGGCTCGGCACGAGCGACGCCTCGCTCTCGCGCGCCCTCTTCGATGCGAGCTCGAACGATCGCTCCGTCGTGCTCACCTTCCGGCTGCCGCGCGTGCTGCTCGGCGCTGTCGCGGGCGGCGGGCTCGCCGCGGTGGGGGTCGCCTTCCAGGCCATCCTGCGCAACCCGCTCGCCGAGCCGTACGTTCTCGGCGTCTCCGGCGGCGCCGCGCTGGGCGCCACACTCGCCATCGCGCTCGGCGTGGGCGCCGCGAGCATGTGGGGCGCGCCGCTCCTGCCCATCGCCGCGCTGCTCGGAGGCGTCGGCGCGACGGCCCTCGTCTACGGCATCGCGCGGCGCGCGGGCGGCGAGAGCGGCGCCTCGATCTTGCTCGCGGGCGTCGTGGTCAACTCCATCGCCTCGGCGGCCATCACCTTCCTCAAGACGCTCGTCCGCGATCGTGTCGCCCAGGAGCTGCTCTACTGGCTCGTCGGCTTCCTCGACGCCCCGTCCTCGGCGTCGCTCGCGTTCGTGACAGGCTACGTCGCGTTCGGAGCGGCGATCCTGCTCCGCGACGCGGGCCGGCTGAACCTGCTCGCCCTCGGCGGCGAGAGCGCGGGCCACCTCGGCGTCGACGTCCGCGCGCTCGAGCGCCGCACCTTCCTCGGTTGCTCGCTCGTCGTCGGCGCCATCGTCAGCGTGACCGGCCTGATCGGCTTCGTCGGCCTCATCGTGCCGCACGCCCTCCGGCGCCTCATCGGGCCGGACGTGCGCCGGCTGTTGCCCGCGTCCATCCCCGCGGGCGGCGCGGTCCTCGTCGCGTGCGACGCGCTGAGCCGCCTCGTCTTCCGCGCCCTGCACACGGAGCCGCCGGTCGGCGCCATCACGGCGCTCATCGGCGGCCCGCTGTTCCTCCTCCTGCTGCGTCGCCGGGCGTGAGCCCCGTCACTTCGCGGGCGCGACGTTCGAGAATGCCTGCTTCTGCTGCTCGAGCATCTGCGCGATCGCGCGCGACCGGACGATCGCGAACTCCTTGACCTCGCGGGTCGGCGCCGTCGCCAGCTTGTTGAGGAGCGCCTTGAGCTTGTCCATGTCTCGCAGCGCGAAGAGCGCCTCGAAGTAGTTGTGCGCGAGGCGCACGTCGCGCTGCATCTTCGCCTCGTGCGGGGCGAGCAGCTTGACGATGTCCTCGATCTTCCCCGTCTGCCCGTAGAGCGCGGACAGGCACAGCAGCGCGAGGGGGTCGTCCGGGCTGCGCTCGACGGCCTTCTTCGCGTAGCCGACCGCCTTGTCCCGCGCGGCCTCGTCGGCCGCGAAGAACCCCTGCAGCGCGATGAACGGCGCCGCGGTCTTCGTGTTCACCGGAGCGTTGGCGAGCTCCTCGATCTCCTTGCACGCCGCATCGACGCTCTTGGCGTTCTTGAGGTGCAAGAACAGCTGCGCCCAGCCGTCCACGAAGTTCGGCGCGATGGAGAGCGCACGGTCCAGGTGCTCGCGCTCGGCCGTCGCGTCCTTCTTGCCGTGCGCCACCTTCGACAGCTCGATGGAAGGCATCGGGTTGTCCTTGAGGAGGTTCTGCGCGCCCTTGAGCGTGCCCTCGGCCTTGTCCCACTTCTCCTGCGCGGCCTGCGCAGAGCCGAGCAGCAGCCAGAAGTCGCCGCCGCCGCCCTTGGCGACGATCTTGGCGAGCACGGACTCGGCCTTCGCGAACTTGCCGTGTTCCATGAGCTTCTGCGCGTAGATGCGGCCGCGGTCGAAGTCGTCCTGGTTCTCGCTCCAGTGCTTGTCGAGGCCGGCGAGCAGGTCCTCGAGGCCGATCATGATCGGCCGGCCCTGATCGTCCTGCACCTGCACCGCCGGGCCGTTGAACCCGAGCAGCTTCCACACCTCGTCCATCGTCAGCGCGACCGGGCCCTCGGTGATCTTCTTCTCCATCGGCTGCCCGTTCGGGGAGATGGGGATGAGGACGAGCGCGTTGGAGGGGACGCCGTTCGGGAAAGCGGAGATGGGAGCGAGGATGGCGGCGCCGCCGGTGAGGGTGAGGCTGGCCTGGTGCGTCTGGCCGGGAGGGCTGGATTGCGTCATGGGGGTGCCGGGCGGAATAGCACTTTTACGGGCGGACGGCAGCGTCGTTCAGCAGGGCTGCAGCCACGCGGCGTGCGAGCGGCGCAGCGGTCCCGGCCTCCAAGCCGCCGCCCGCGCCCACCCGCAGCGCCCCCTCGATCGCCACCATGATCGCCTCTGCAATCGACCGTGCCCGGCGCTTCCGCGGCGGGACCAGGCGGGCGACGTCCTCGGCCAGCCGGTCCACCCCGCGACCGATGGCGGTCGAGTAGATGGCCCTTACGTCCAATCGCCTGCGGGCCTCGTCCCCGATCGCGGCCCAGGCGAACGCCGCTCGCCGATCCGCGCTGCCGTCCAGCGCCAGCCACGCATCGATGAAGGCGTCGATGCGCGCGCGCGGATCGTCCCCGACGCGGCGCAGGCGCTCCGCCAGGCGCACCTCGAGCTGGATGGCCATGCGTTCCACCGCAACGGCCAAGACCTCTTCCTTGGACGCGAAGTAGTGGTGAACCAAGCCAGGCCGCAGGCCTGCCGCCTTCGCCATGGCCACCACGGTGATGTCCTCGAACGAGGCGTCCGCGAGCAGCCCGATGAAGGCGTCGGCCACCTGGGCGCGGCGCGCGGAAACATTGGTTGGTCGACCCATAAATAAACCCTATACCACTCGTATCTACCGGTAGATCAATGATCCGGCTTGACATAGATTGGTTGTGCGACCAACATATCGTTACGGAGGCCCCCGCGCCTCCCTAGCGCGCTCCGCCCCCTCGCTGAGGGCCTAGGCGGATGCCCCGCGAGGTGGAGCAGAGTGTGCTAGAAAAGGGCATGCGTCGGGGTGCTCTCGTCCTTCTTTGTTTGCCCCTCTGGGCATGCGGAACGAGCGAGGGGACGGGGGACGCGGGTTGGCAGGGGACGCCGACGGACGCGAGCTTCCCGGACACGTTCAGCCTGGCGGACGCCTATCCGACGGCGGATCCCGATCCGGACGCGGCGCCCGCTCCCTCGCCGGACTACGACGGCGGGACGACGACCGGGTTCTCGTGTACGGGCAAGACGCTCGGCGCCGGCGACCGCGACGAAACGCTGACGAGCGGCGGCCTGCTCCGCGTCGCGCACGTGCACGTGCCCCAGAGCTACGACCCTTCCACGGGCGCGATGCTCGTCATCGCCTACCACGGCTTCTTCGAGACCGGCTGGGAGCAGGAGATCCAGTCGCGCATGAACCCGTCGAGCGACACCCACGGCTTCATCGCGGTCTACCCGGAGGGGATCGCCAACAGCTGGAACGCGGGCGACTGCTGCGGCGACTCGTGGACCAACAGCGTCGACGACGTGCAGTTCACCAAGGACCTGCTCGCGCGCCTCGAGAGCGACTACTGCATCGACCCGAAGCACGTCTTCGCGACAGGGTTTTCGAACGGCGGCTTCCTCGCGCACAGGCTCGGCTGCGAGATGAGCGACGTCTTCGGGGCGATCGCGCCCGTCGCCGGCGTGCTCGGCGAAGCGCCGACGAGCTGCAAACCGAAGCGCGCGATCCCCGTCCTCGATTTCCACGGAACCTCGGATCCCGTCGTGCCCTATGGCGGCGGAACGCCGTTCA
>DATIQP010000724.1:0-1959 GCA_035470765.1 Polyangiaceae bacterium
CCGCTACGGCCTGCGCGCGACCTTCCCCGAGGCGCTCGAGGTGATCATGGGCCCGGGCTGTCCGGTGTGCATCACCGACA
Source organism: Polyangiaceae bacterium (assembly GCA_035470765.1). GTDB lineage: Bacteria > Myxococcota_A > Polyangia > Polyangiales > Polyangiaceae > DASXHD01. The sequence continues at coordinate 81 of DATIQP010000724.1, forward strand.
TGCCCGAGGTCGACGAGGCCGTCGTCCTCGCTCAGCAGGGCGTGCGCATCGCGACCTACGGAGACATGCTCCGCGTCCCCGGCACGGCGATGTCGCTCGGCGAGGCGCAGGCCAACGGCGCGCGCGTCGACGTGGTCTACAGCGTCGCCCAGGCGGTCGACCTCGCCCGGCGGAGCCGCGAGGAGGTCGTCTTCTTCGCGACCGGCTTCGAGACGACCGCCGTCGCCACCGCCGCGGTGCTGCTGGCCGATCCGCCGCCGAACTTCTCGGTGCTCTCGGCGCACAAGTACATCCCGCCGGTGATGGAGATCGTCGCGGAGATGCCCGGTGCCCGCATCGAGGGGTTCCTCGCGGCCGGCCACGCCGCGACGATCACGGGGTGGGGCGTCTTCGAGCCCTTCGTCGCGGAGCACGGCATCCCCGTCGTCGTCGCCGGCTTCGAGCCGCTCGACATCCTCGCCGGGCTGGTGCGCCTGCTCGAGCTGATCCACGAGGGGCGCGCCGAGGTCGACAACATGTACCCGCGCTGCGTCACCCGCGAGGGCAACGGCCCGGCGCAGGAGAAGCTCTGGAAGGTGTTTCGCCCGGCGGGCGGCCGGTGGCGCGGCATCGCCCACGTGCCGAACGGGAACCTGCGCCTGCGTGACGAGCACTCCGGCGTCGACGCGCGGCGCCGCTTCGAGATCGATCTCGCGAGCCTCTGGGCCAGCGCACCCTCGCCGCACGCGCACCAGTGCATCTGCGGCGACATCATGGCCGGCATCGCGTCGCCCCACCAGTGCGCGCTCTTCGGAAAGGAGTGCGTCCCGGATTCGCCCGTCGGCGCGTGCATGGTCTCGAGCGAGGGCACCTGCAAGATCTGGCACCAGTACGGCGGTCACCCCGAGCTGCGCGCCGTCCGAGCGAGGCCCTCCAACCTGCGGGTGCTGCCATGAGCGATCGGGTCCTGTTGAAGCACGGGGCAGGGGGCCGAGCGATGCGCGCGCTCGTCGAGGAGGTCTTCGTCCGCGACGCGCTCGATGGTCTCCCGGCCGGCGCGGTCGGCCTCGCCGCGATGGACGACGGCGCCGCCATCCCGCTCGGCGACGGACGCTGGCTCGTCGTCACGACGGACTCGCACGTCATCTCGCCCATCTTCTTCCCGGGCGGGGACATCGGGCGCCTCGCGATCTCGGGCACCGTGAACGATCTAGCGATGATGGGCGCGACGAAGGTCCTCGCGCTCACCTGCGCGGTCATCCTCGAGGAGGGCTTTTCGCGCGCGGAGCTCGAGCGCGTGCAGGTCTCCATCCGGGCGACGTGCAGGGAGGCGGCGGCGCCCATCGTCACCGGCGACACGAAGGTGATGGGCCGCGGCGAGATCGACGGCATCGTCCTCAACACGACCGGCGTGGCCATCACCGACCGCGTCGTCCGCGACTCCGGCCTGCGGCCCGGAGACCGGATCGTCGTGACCGGCACGCTCGGAGATCACGGCCTCGCGGTGCTCTCGGCGAGGCACTCGCTCGGCCTCGAAGGGGATCTGCGCTCGGACGTGGCACCCATCGGCTCGCTGATCGCTCACCTGCTCGCGCGGCACGGCGACGACGTCACGGCGATGAAGGACCCGACGCGCGGCGGCCTCGCGAGCGCGCTCGCGGAGATGGCGCAGAAGGGCCGCGTCGGCGTGGTGCTCGATCAGCTGGCGCTGCCCGTCACCGACGAGGTGCGCGCGGCCGCCGAGCTGCTCGGCATCGACCCCCTCGTCGTCGCCAACGAGGGCAAGGCCGTGATGGGCGTGCGCCCCGAGGCCGCCGACGCCGTCGTCGCGTGGCTTCGCGAGCATCCGCTCGGGCGATCCGCGGCGATCGTGGGCACCGCTACCAGCGAGCGGCCCGGC
>DATIQP010000725.1:0-2058 GCA_035470765.1 Polyangiaceae bacterium
CAGCTCGCGCCGCGCGCGCCGGTAGTGGTCGGCGATCTTGTTGCGCGCCACGCCGAACAGCCAGCGGCGCAGCGCTTGCGCCTCGTCGGGAGCCGCCGCAGAAGCGAGCGCGTCGGCCAGCACGGCTTGCAGCACGTCGTCCGCGTCCGGCGCGGAGACGCGCGATCGGACGTGGGCGCGAAGGGCTGCGATGAGCTCCGGATCCGAGAGAGCGGCTTTGCGGTCGAAGTTCATGCGGAGGGATGCCGATGCCGTCACGCCCCACCGTCGGGCGAGCCCGTGGAAGTGTGACACCGCCTGTGTAAATTCGTGCTGGAAACGTTGAGCAGGTCCCGGCTTTCGCCCATACTTGGAACGTGATCCCGCGCCGGCTGACCATCACCACAGCGATCTCGTTCGGGGCCTGGATGGCCCTCGCGTGCAGCAACACGCCCATCGGCGCGCCGGTGGGCGACCAGAACTTCGACGACCCGAGCGACCCCGGCCAGACCGGACAGAACAACGTCGCGCCGGAGGCCGGCGACGCCAACGGCAGGCCCTGTCTCTCCGCCCGCGACTGCCCCGCGACGTTCGTCTGCGCCTATCCCATCGCGGCCGCGTGCGGCGCGGCGGGCCAATGCCTTCCGTACACGCCCGTCGCGGGCTGCGACAGCAACCTCGCCTGCGCCTGCGACGGGACCACGGTCAACCTGTGCGCGCCGCCCGGTTACGCCACCACGCCGGTGGCGTCCGCAGGCGCGTGCGACGGCGGCACGGACGCGAGCACCGCGGACGCGGGCGCGGACGGATCGGCGGACGCGGCCGCGGAGTGAGCGAGCTCGGCGGGCGGCGCCCTCAGTAGCGCTTGTGCACCACGGCCGCGTGACGCGTGTCCGGGACGAAGCCCTCTTCCTGCTCGAGCTCCTGCGGGAGCGGCCCGGCCTGGTACTGGCACTCCATCGGACGGATGGCGATCGTGGCCGGCCACCCGCTCGTGTCGGCGCGGAAGAGGAGCGCGTGCGCGAGATCGTCGGTGAAGATCAGCGCGCCGTAGTCGTGATCGTCGTCCTGGCTCGGGATCATCGCGTCGAACGCCGCCACGCATGCGTCGGGCTTGCCGAGCGTGCCGCGGATCTCGGCGCGATCGGTCGCGAGGACCTTCGCCGCGCCGTCGACGTCGACGATGACCGGCCGGCGCGAGCCGACGACGTAGGGCGCGTCGACGCGGTAGGCCGTCGGATCGGTCGAGGGCGGGCCGTCGCACGGCTTGGGCACGTCGCCGAGCGACCTCTGCGTCGGGATCGAGCTGGCTGCGCCGAGCTCGCTTTCGGGCTTGAGCGCGATCGCCCATGCGCGCGCGGGGTCGCGCAGCGTCGCTGCGAAGCCGGGCTTGCCCCCGAGGTTGATCAGATCGACGACGCCGTCTTGCTCGCCCTCGCCGCCGAGCACGCTCCAGTAGAGCTTGTGCCCGTCGTTGAGCGTCGCGCCGAGCCAGTTGTCGGGGTTCTGGGCGAGCAGGGTCGCGGTGCCCTCGAGCTGCGCGACGGTCCCGGCACCGCCGCCGTCGAGGCCTTCGGGCATGTTGATCTTGTCGACCTTCCCGTCGTCCCGCAAAAGCATGATGGGCAGGCGCTTCGGCTCGTTGCCCGAGTCGTCGTAGTCCTCGTAGGTCGGCAGGTGGAAGTAGACGCCGCGCGGGCCGAGGGCGACGAGCTCCGGCAGCTCCTTGAGCGAGGTGGTCTCGCGCTCGTAGCCGGCTTGCGGGTCCTTGTTGACCCGGAAGGGCGGGTTCTTGTTGACCGTCGCGTGAAAGACCTTGCCCGTCCCGTCGCGGTACCACGCGACCTGCGCGTCGACGGGGTTGTAGCGGCCCAGGCCCTTGCGCGCGCGCAGGTACGAGTAGCGGAGCGCGACGACGCCGTCGGGCTGTACGTGCATCGTCGTGCCGGAGCCGTACGTCGGCGGGCCGGGCGGCACGCCCATCAGCGCGACGCTCGAGGTCTTGGTGACCGGATCGCCGCGCTTGGAGAGCACGACGGCGATCTTGCCGTCCTTGCCGCGCGTCGGGAGCATCCAGCG
>DATIQP010000726.1:0-6760 GCA_035470765.1 Polyangiaceae bacterium
GCGGCGCTGACGAATCAAGTTTTCCAGAGCCACCGAGCCGACACCGATGAGCAGGCCGACGCTGACGGCGGAGACGTAGCTGCCGAAGCCGAAGCCGAAGCCGCCGCCGCAGGTGCCACAAGCGTGGGAGCCAGGGCAAGCGAGCGCGGCGGGAGCGACGAGCGTGGCGGCCAGGAAGGCAACGAGCGACTTCATGCGGAGAATTTTGACCTTGTCCGCGCGGAACGCAAGAGGCAAGCGCGCACGAGGCCGATCGCGCCGAAATCGCGCGAGCGCTCCCGGCTCGAGTTGCGGCAGCCGCCGGCCCGAGCGCCGCCGAGGGAGGCGTCCGTCATTTGCCGGCCCCGCCCGCGTAGCTCGCCGCGAGCTCGATCTGATAGCGCGCGTGGGCATGCTTCGCGTCGAGCGCCACGTTCGAGAGCGCCTTCCTCACAAGGGCCGCGCACGCGGCCGCGGCCTTGGTCGGAACGCTGGTCGCCTCGTGCGCGTACGTGACGCGGACGGGGTTGTGCCTCCGGCCGTAGCTCACGTCGGCGACGTACGTGATGGCCCCCGCCGCGGTGTTGGGCGGCAAGCACGCGGCGTTGTCCAGGATGGCCTTCGCGAACGCGCCCTCGAATCCGGCGAGCCGATCGCACTCGGCGGTGGGCGTGCGCCTCGGTCCCGGATCGTGACAGCTGGCGACCTTGGTCTCGCCGAGCGTGACGCCATCCTTGCTGCGCACCCCGGCGTCGGGATCGGCGCCGGCGGCCACGACGGGGGCCGCGGCGAGCGCGGGGAGCGCGGATGCCGTCGCGACGGCTGCGTCCGCCTCTTCGCTCGCCGCCCGCGGGCGCCGCCACAAGTACAGGGGCACGACCACGAGCACGAGGAGAAGCAGCAGCACCACGATGAGCTGCACCCGCGCGGCGGGGCGTTCCGGCCCACCGTCCGCGCCCGGGCGGCCGGCGATGGGCCGCGGCTCGCTCGGCGGGTGCGACGGCATGACCTCGCGCGCGCGCTCGTCGACGAGGCGCAGCGGGCGCGACGAGCGGGGCTCGTCCCCGCTGTCGTTCCGGGATCGCGAGGGCGGCGGCGATTCGGCCATGGCTGCGCTGCGCTTCTATTTCGTTGTGGGCCGGCGCGCAAGGGGCGATTGGCGCGTCCGCTCGCCGGCACGCCGAGTGCACCTCCCTCGGTGCCATGAGCCGAGCGGTCTATGACGTGGTCCCGATGAACGACGGGTGGCTGGTGCGCATGGCCGGCAACAGCCACTCCGAGTGGCACGCCGGCAAGGACGAGGCGCTGCACGCGGCCCGCCGCCTCGCGCGAGAAGCCGACGAGTGGCAGGTCCGCGTCTTCGACATCTCGGGGAAGCTCGAAACGGAGCTCCACTCGCCGCCGGTCCACAAGGCGCCGTAGCCGAGCCGCTGCGGGTGCGCCCCGAGCCGCAAAGGGTGCGGACTATCCCGGATCGACGAGCTGGCGGACGGTCGCCGCGCTCTCGCAACGGGCGATCGAAGCGACGAGGTCGAGGCCATCCGGGAGCAGGCCCTGGACCTGGCCGACGACCTGCTCGACGAGGTTGCGCGCCTCCTGGGGACCCGGCCCCACCATCGCGACGGCGAAGCGCAGCGGCCCCGTCTTGCCGGCCGTGACCGCGACGATCGAGAGCACGAGCATGTCCGTGAGCTCGACGACGCGCGTCGCGGCGCGGCGAAGCGCGAGCATCTCGAGGATCGTCGGCCGATCGGAGACGAGGCGGTTGGGCCCGCGGATCTCGTAGCGCGCGACGTGGAGCGGCGCGTCCACCCACTCGGCGAAGGCCGCCTCTTCGTCGAGGCCCTTGAGGAGCATGTCGCGCGTCAGCAGGCCGGTGAGGCCGTCGCGCTTGGCGAGGTAGGCGCGGGCTCGCTTGTGGTGGGGGCTCTCGCGCGCGAACGAGACGAGCTTGAAGCGCAGCTCACCGAACTGCACCTCGCCGCCGTGCATGAGCGAGACCGTCTGGCGGCGCTCGTAGGTGTGCTCGGCGTACGTGCCGTTGGTGGAGCCCTTGTCTTCGATGTTCCAGGTGCCGTTCTGCCAGCGCAGCTTGGCGTGCAGGCCGCTCGCGGTCGCCTCGGGGACGCAGATGTCGTTGTCGGCGCGGCGGCCGATGGTGAGCTCGGCGGTATCGAGGCTGATGAGCTCGCCGACGAACTCGGTCGCGTTCGACGCGAACGTCGCAAGCAGCGCCTGCTGGCCGGGCGCGAACTGCGCCGTCGCGCTGCGACCGGGAGGCGGGCCCGGGTCGAGCCGCTCGCGGACGACCTGCATCGGGTTGGTCGTGAGCGTCGTCGGGTTGAAGAAGCGCAGGTGGCGCGCCGCGGGCCGCGCCGGGGCCTCGTCGCACAAGCACCGGAAGACCTGCTTTATCTCGTCGACGCTGAGCCCCGCGGGGACGTCGAACATGATCTGCGCGCGCATGGGCTTGGCGCGCGGCTTGTAGCCGGGCTCGGGCACGCGGCACGTCCACATCTCCCAGAGCGTGAGGCCGAGGGCGTAGACGTCGTCCTCCATGGAGGCGCCGCCGGAGCGGATGCGCTCGGGCGCCATGTAGTTGGGCGTGCCGCCGTCGGGCGGGGCGCCGGGCCGGCGAGCGCTGACGCGCGCGCGCTCCTTGGCGAAGCCGAAGTCCAGCACGATCGCCTTGCCGAGCCCGCCGTCGGGCGTGGAGGTGACCATGACGTTGCCGGGCTTGAGGTCGCCGTGGACGAGGCCCTGCGCGTGGATCGCCGCGACACCCGCGCAGATCTCGCTCGCGAGGCGGCGGAACTCGTCGGACGTGTAGCCGCCCTGGGCTTTCTTGCGGCGGATGTGCGTGTGGAGCGTCTGGCCGGTGATGTACTCCATCACCAGGATGGGCCCGTACTTCGAGGGGGCCAGGTCGTGGACACGGCACACGTTCGGGTGGCTGACCGAGCGGGCGTGGAGCAGCTCTTGGCGCAGCGCCTCTTCGTCGCCGGGCATCCGAGACTCTTCCCGCACGATCTTGAGCGCGACGGGGAGCTGCGTCGTGCGGTCGTACGCGAGGAACACCTCTCCCATGCCCCCCTTCCCGAGGCTCTGCCGGATCTCGTAGCGATCGTTGATCACCGTGCCCGGGACGATCGGGGAGCTGGATCGGGTCGTTTCCGACATCGGAGGGATAGAGAAAGGAATGGGGTGGTGCCACGCGGACACGCGGCGCCGCGACAAGCGTCCACGATCCCGGGATTTGACGCAAGCGAATGCGTCAGGATGTGTTTCTTGCGCGGCGCGGGCGCGGTCGAGCCAGGGCGCGGGGCACGTAGAGGGCCCTCACGCCGCGGCGCGCCAGCACCTCGGCAAGCATTGCGATTTGGTCGACCAGGCTGGCGGACGCGTCCAACACGACCGTGGGGCAACCCCGCACGACGCACAGCCCACCACTCTGACTCCCACGCGTCCGCGGGTCGAACCGGTCGAAACGCACACGTATTCCCGTGCGCTCCGCCAGCTCGACGAGCGACGCGAGCACTTGAACTCGCTCCATCCTCGGAAACGAATCGTAAGTGGCCGGCCGGTTGGGGGGCCAAGATTTGCGTGGCCCAGGCTGGAGGCGAAGGCGAGAGTTCGGCCTCCACGTCAACTATGGTAACGAAGGCGCCGTGACCGCGACGAAGCACTACGACGTGACGGTCCTCGGGGCGGGGGTCGGGGCGCTCGCGGCCGCGGCCCTGCTCGCGCGGCGATCGTGGCGGGTGCTGGTGCTAGGTCACGGGGAGAAACCCGCGTCGTACTCGTTCGACGGCCTTCCGCTCGCGCGGCGGCCCTTCACGCTGCTCGCCGGAGCCTCCCCTGCGCTGACGCGCGTGCTCGTGGAGCTGGCGCAGTCGCAGACGTTCCGGCGCCGGGTGACTTCGGTCGATCCGATGCTGCAGGTGCTGCTCCCCGGGCGGCGCATCGAGATGCCACCGGCGACGGAGCTGTTCGCACGCGAGGTGGACCGAGAGTTCCCCGAGGTGCGCCGCGTGGTCGACGAGCTCTACGACGATCTGGCGGCGACGAACGCCGCTGCGGATGGGGCGTTCGAGCGCGAGGCGACGTGGCCGCCGGGCGGGTTCTGGGAGAAGCGCGAGGCGGCCCGCGCCATCGCACGCCTGCCTCACCTCGAGCCCGACGGCCGCGAGCTGCTCGCGGAGTTCCCGCGCGAGCACCCCTATCGCACGGTCGTGGACGTGACGGCGAGGTTCTCGGCCGATTGCGACGGCGAGCTGCCGCCTTTCGCCGTGGCGCGCCTGCACGGCGCGTGGACGCGCGGCCTGTCTCGGCTCGCCGGGGGCGAGGACGAGCTGACCGACTTCTTCGTCGAGCGGATCAAGGCGCACGGGGGCGAGGTCCTGCTGGCCGAGCGCGCCGAGCGGCTCGTCGTCCGCTCGGGCCGCGTCTCCGGGGTCGTGATCGACGGCGACGAGCACCCCACCGGCGTGCAGTTCGTCGCGACCGACGGGCCCGCCGGCACGCTGCTCGAGCTCGCGCACCCGTACGAGCCGTCGCGGCGCGCGATCGCCGCCATGCCGATCGTGCGCGCCAGCTCGCTGCGCTTCGTCGTCACGATGCTCGTCCGCGACGACGGGCTCCCCGCCCCGCTCGGCTACGAGGCGTTCGTCGTCCCCGAGCCCCCGGGCTGGGACGGCGCCATCCACCTGCAGCGGAGCGTGCCCGACGGCGCGCCGAAGGGCTGCTCGATGCTCGTGGCGGAGACGCTGCTCTCGCCCGACGGTCTCGAGGAGACCCTCGAGACGGCGCGCGAACGAGTGCTCCGCACGCTCGGTGCATTCCTCCCCTTCTTCGAGCGCCACCTGCTGGTCGTCGACTCGCCCCACGACGGCCTGCCCTTGTGGGACTACCGTGACGGAGGTCATGGGGGGACGCGCAAGCTCGTCGACCGCGCGCTGCTCCGGCGCACCGGCGGCACCATGGAAGCCGAGCCGATGCGCGCGCGCTACACGATCGAGCCCGCGGGCCTCTACGGCCTCGCCGGCGAGATGTTGCGCGCGCCGCTCGGGAACGCGTTCGTCGTGGGCCGCTCGGCGATGCCGGCCCTCGGCCAGGAGGGCGAGCTGCTCGCCGCGTGGAGCGTGGCGCGCATCATCACCCGGACGGATCGGAAGAAGGAGCGGATGCGGCGCGAGATGTGGAGCAAGGTCGAGCTCGGCTGAGCTCACTCGATCTCTTTCATCGAGCCGTGGATGAAGGCGCCGTCGACGCCGTCGAGCACCACGCGGGGACGATCTCCCTTGCCGCCCGGCTTTGCGGTGACGCGGCCCTCGGCGAGCCACTGGAGGACCGTCGGCAGGAGGTGGTGCTCCGCCCGGAGGATGCGCTGGCGCAGCGACTCGTCGTCGTCGGTGCGCAGGACGGGGACGACCGCCTGCGCGATGATCGGGCCCGTGTCGGTTCCCTGGTCGACGAAGTGCACCGTGCAGCCCGAGACCTTCACGCCATAGGCGAACGCCTGCGACTGGGCGTTGAGGCCCGGGAACGCAGGCAGCAGCGCGGGGTGGATGTTGAGCACGCGCATCGGGAACGCGTCGAGCAGGACGCTGGTGACGACGCGCATGAACCCGGCGAGCACGACGTACTCGACGCCATGGCCGACGAGGACCTCCACCGCGGCGGCGTCGAAGTCGCGGCGGCTGCCGTAGCGACGGTGGTCCAGCACGATCGCGGGGATGCCCGCCTTCCGCGCACGTTCGAGGCCGCCGGCCGAGCTCACGTTGGAGAGCACGACGCTGACCTTTGCGTCGAGGCGGCCCGCGGCGATGGCGTCGAGGATCGCCTGGAAGTTGGTGCCCGAGCCCGAGAGAAGGACGCCGATACGGATGGTCATCGTTTCACTCCGAACTCTCGCCTTCGGCTCGAGCGTGCGGCAGTGGTGGTCATCGTTTCACTCCGAACTCTCGCCTTCGGCTCGAGCGTGCGGCAGTGGTGGTCATCGCTTCATTCCGCAGGATAGATGACTCGCGCCTCGAACTCCGTGTCGGGCGCGACGGGGACGATCCGGCCGAGGCGGAAGCTCTTCTCGCCGAGGGCCGCGAGCGCGCGCTCCGCCGCGTCCGCGCTGGACGCGGAGACGACGAACACGAAGCCGACGCCCATGTTGAACGTCCGCCGCATCTCGTGGATGTCGACCGGCCCGCGGCGCCCGACGAGGTCGAAGACGGGCGGCGTGGCCCACGGCGCGTCGATCGCGAGGCCGAGGCCGTCCGGCAGCACGCGCGGGAGGTTGCCGGGAAGGCCGCCCCCGGTGACGTGGCACATCGCGCGGACTTCGACGCCGGCGGCGGCGACCATGGCCTGCGCCTGCTTGGCGTAGAGCCGGGTCGGCTCGAGCAGGGCCTCGCCCACGGATTTGCCGCCGAGCTCCGGCGGACGCTCGCCGAGGTCGGAGAGGACGCGCCGGGCGAGCGAGTACCCGTTGGAGTGCAGGCCCGAGCTCGGCAGCGCGATCGCCACGTCGCCTGCCTCGACGCGACGGCCGTCGACGATCGAGCCGCGCGAGACGACGCCGACGCAGAAGCCCGCGAGGTCGTACTCGCCGTCGGCGTACATGCCGGGCAGCTCCGCCGTCTCGCCGCCGAGCAGCGCGCAGCCGGAGATCTCGCAGCCCCGCGCGATGCCGGCGACCACCTTCTCCGCCACGCTCACGTCCAGCTTGCCGGTCGCGAAGTAGTCGAGGAAAAACAGCGGGCGCGCCCCCGTGGTGACGACGTCGTTG
>DATIQP010000727.1:0-4471 GCA_035470765.1 Polyangiaceae bacterium
GTGCGCAGCGCGAGCTCCGCGGCGTGCTCGCTCGGGATCGTGTACGCCTCGTCGTAGCAGCACAGCGCCATCGTCTGGGTGCCGGAGAGCGCGCTCGCGAGGGCGTAGTAGGCGCCCCGCGCGATGTTGTTCTCGGGCTGCTCGATCGTTAGGCCGCCTCCGCCGCCGCCGGCGATCATGCGAAGCTGCATCGAACGGGGATTCTTCGCGCGATATCGCTCCTTGACGATCTTCGCCCAGAGGCGGCGCCCGGCGCGGAACTTGGCGACCTGCTCCCAGAGGTTGCCGTGGATGTCGAAGTTGAAGCTGAGGCCCCCGGCGAAGGCGTCGACGTCCAGCCCGCGCGAGAGGACGTGATCGAAGTACGCCTGCGCGATCGCGAGGCCGTATGCCATCTCCTGCGCCGGCGTCGCGCCGGACTCGCGGATGTGATAGCCGCAGACGCTCACCGGGCTGTAGCGCGGCGCGTGCTTCGCGCAGAACTCGATCGTGTCGCCGACCAGGCGCATCGAGTGCTCGACCGGGAAGATCCAGGTCCCGCGGCCGATGAACTCCTTGAGGATGTCGTTCTGGGCGGTGCCGCGCAGCTTCTCGAGCGAGTAGCCGCGTTTGTCCGCCATCGCGAAGTACATCGCCATGATGGGCACGGCCGCCCCGTTGATGGTCATGGAGACGCTGATCGCGTCCAGATCGATCCCGGCGAACGCCTCCTCCATGTCGGCGAGGGTGTCCACCGCCATTCCGACGCGGCCAATCTCGCCCTCCGCCATCGGGTCGTCGGAGTCGAGGCCGCACTGGGTGGGCAGGTCGAACGCCACGTTGAGCCCCGTCTGGCCGCGCGCGATGAGGAACTCGAACCGCTCGCGCGTCTCCGTGGCCGTGCCGAAGCCTGAGTACTGGCGCATCGTCCAGGGCTGCCGGCGGTACATGAGCGGGTGGATGCCGCGCGTGAACGGAAACTCGCCGGGCTCGCCCACGCCTTCGAGACCGCCCGTCCGGGTGACGTCCGCGGCGGTGTACACGGGCTTGATCTCCAGCCCGGACTCCCACACGACGGGCCGCACGTCCTTGTCCTGCGCGCTCACGCGGGCCTCCTTTCCTGGATGAAGCCGACGATCGCGGCGAAGTCCGTCCCCGTGGGGAAGACCGCGTCGACCCCGAGCGCCCTGAGCTGCTCGTGATCGCACCGCGGGATGTTCCCGCCGACGACGAGGAGCACGTCGTCGACCTTCTGCGCGCGGAGCGCCTCCTTCACCTTGCGCGCGAGCGGGACGTGCGCGCCGCTCAGGATCGACAGGCCGACGACGTCCACCGCCTCCTGCGAAGCCGCGCGCGCGATCGCCTCGGGGGACTGGCGGAGCCCCGTGTAGACGACCTCCATGCCGGCGTCCATCAGCGCGCGGCAGACGAGCTTCGCGCCCACGTCGTGGCCGTCGAGGCCCGGCTTCGCGATGAGCACTCGTGTCTTGCTCATGTCAGTAGCCCTTTCGCGATGTTGACGCGGAGGATCTCCGAGGTGCCGCCGCCGATCAGGGTGAACCGCACGTCGCGCAGGTAGCGCTCGACGGCGTAGTCCTTCGCGTAGCCGTAGCTGGCGAGCACGCGCGCCGCGCGGTCGCAGACCCGGAGCGCGGCCTCGGTGGCGAAGAGCTTCGCCATCGATGCCTCCGTCTCCGAGGGAAGGCCTTGCTCGCTGCGACAGGCGGCCGCGTGGGTCATGCGGCGCGCTGCCTCGAGGTCGACCGCCATGTCGGCGAGGTGGGCCTGAATGGCTTGAAACTCGGCGATCGGGCGGCCGAATTGCCGCCGTTCCTTCGCGTACGCGAGGGCGTCCTCGAACGCCGCGCGCGCGACGCCGGTGGCCAGCGCGGCGGTCATCAGGCGGATCTCGACGAGGATCTCGCGCAGGTACTTGCCTCCCGCTAGCGGATCTCCGAGGCAAACGAGCGCAGGCGTGTCGTCGAGCGACAGCTCGCTGGTGAGCGAGGCACGGACGCCGTGCTTGTCGATGGCCCGGCCGACGGCGAGGCCGGGCGCTCCGCGCTCGACGAGAAAGACGCCGAGGGACCGCTCGCCCGTGCGCGCGAAGACGGTGAACATGCCGGCCACCGGCGCCGACGTCACCCACGTCTTCCTCCCGGAGAGCCGCCAGACGCCGTCACGCCGCTCGGCGCGCGTCGCGATCGACATGAGATCGCTCCCGGCGTCCGGTTCGGTCATGCAGATCGCGCCCACGACCTCGCCGCGGAGGGCCGGCAGGACCAGCCGCGCGCGCACCTCGCCTTCGGCGAACTTGTGCACGAAGTACGTCCCCATCAGGCCTTGCATCGTGCATGCCGCGGCGACCGCGAGGCTCCCCCACGAGAGCTCCTCGACCGCGAGCAGGTACGAGATTGCGTCGGCACCTGCCCCGTCCGGGGCCGGGTAGCGCATCCCGAAGAAGCCGAGCTCGCCGACGCGGCGGAACAGCTCCGCGGGGAAGCGCGGCTGTTCATCGAGCTCCTTCGCGTGCGGCCGGATCTCGCGCTCGGCGAACGCGTGGAACGTCGCGGCCACCGCGCGCTGCTCCTCGGTCAAGGCGAGGTCCATCTCACCCCTCCCCTCGCCGCAGCCGCGCGGTCTCGTCGGCGAGGATCTCGAACGTGTCGGGATCGATCGCGACCTTGTAGATCTCGCGGGCCGCCCGCAGCGACACGACGCCGTCCCTCACCTCCGCCCGCACCTTCTCGGCGGGGCGCTCGCTCGGAGCTCCCCATCCCCCGCCGCCGCCCGCCTCCTGCAGGTAGACGGTGCCGGCGGGCACGTCCCTCACGATGTCCTTGCTCGTGGGCACGCGCACCGAGCCGTCCGGATGGAGCAGCTCGATCTTGTTGAGCGTCCCCGGGCCGCCGCCGCAGAGGCCGAAGGCCGGCTCGACGTCGCCGTCGCCGAACGTCACGATCTGCGTGCCTTCGCCGCCGACGCGGTAGCGGGTGCGAACGCCCAGGCCACCGCGAAACTTGCCGGGCCCCGCGGAGTCGCAGAGCAGCTCGTGCTCGATCAGCGTGTGGGGAGTCATCTGCTCGAACATCTCGTAGTCCTGATCGAGCACGCCTCCCGAGGCGTCGATCATCCCGATGTGGTCGTAGCCGTCGCACGACTGCATCGCGCCCGAGCCGCCCTTGAGGCCCATGAAGAAGATGTCGACGTACGTGTCGCCCCTGCGCTGCGGGTCGGCGCCGGTCGAGAGCGAGCAGAGCAGCTGGTTCCAGCCCGCGGTCACGCGATCGGGGATGACCGGCGCGAGGGCGCGGATGATGGCGTCGGCGTTGGGCGGACAGAGGTGATTGCCGAACGTCGTGGCCGCCGGGTAGGCGGCGTTGAGGATCGTGCCCTCGGGGATGACGATCTCGATCGGCGCGACCATCCCGGCGTTGTGCGGGATGTTCGGGTTCACCATCTGGAGGAACGTGAGGATCGTGGCCGACGCGCTCGAGGTGAACGTGCCGTTGACGAAGCCCGGCGTCTGCTTGTCGGTGGACGAGTAGTCGAACTTGATCGCGTCGCCCGCGACCGTGATCTCCACGCGGATGCGGTACGTCGAGCCCGGATACTTGCCGTCGTAGTAGACCGTGCTCTCGCCGCGGTAGACCCCGTCGGGGATCGCCCGGATCTCGGCCTCCATCATCCTTCGCGCGGCGTCGAACAGCGCGCGCTTGTGGAGCTCGAAGCGCTCGAGGCCGAGCTTGTCGATGAGGGCGACCAGCCGCCGCTCCCCCACGGTGCACGCGCCGATCTCCGCGCGCATGTCCTCCTCGACGATCTTCAGGCGGATGTTCGAAAAGATGAGGTCCCAGACGTCGCGGCGCAGCTTGCCGCGCTCGATGACCTTCACCGCCGGGATCCGCAGGGCCTCCTGCCAGATCTCGGTTGCGGCCGGGTTGTAGCCGCCGCGGACCGCGCCGCCGATGTCGGCCTGGTGGCCCTTGCACGCCGCCCACGCGACGAGCTCGTCGCCCACGAAGATGGGCTTGAACGCGGCGACGTCGTTGTTCTGGTTCCCGAGGGAGAAGACGTCGTTGTGGAAGAAGACGTCGCCGGGGAAGACGTTACCGGCGAATTTCTCGGCGATGTGCTTGCAGACCGGGCCGAGCGAGAAGCTCAGGATGGGGAGGTTCTCTGTCTGCTCGAGCATCGCTCCGGAGGCGTCGTAGAGGCCGGTGACGAAGTCGCGCGCCTCGCAGAGGATGGGCGAGCGCGTCGTGCGCTCGGTGCAGGAGCTCATCTCGTCGGTGATGGCCTTGAGGGCGCGCCCGAGGATGGAGACCAGGACCTTGTCGACGGCTTGGCTCATGACACGCCTCCGCTCCGCGCGCGCCGCTCGAGCAGCGCGCCGCCGCTTTCGTCGATCGAAGCCACGAAGGCCGCGCTCACGAAGATGGTGGTGTCGGTGCGCTCCACCAGCGCGGGGCCTTCGATGACGTTGCCCGCC
>DATIQP010000728.1:0-4718 GCA_035470765.1 Polyangiaceae bacterium
GCGCTCGGGGGCTTCAAGGTGCAGGGGCGCGGCGACGACGCCGCGGAGCAGGTGATCCGCGACGCCCAGGCGATCGAATCGGCCGGCGCGTTCTGCATCGTCCTCGAGGCGATCCCGCCGGACGTGGCCGAGCGCGTGACCGAGGCCGTCGGCGTGCCCACCATCGGCATCGGCGCGGGCGCGGCGTGCGACGGGCAGGTGCTCGTGTGCACGGACCTGCTCGGGATGTCGCGCGGGCCCTCGCCGAAGTTCGCGAAGCTCTTCGCCGAGCTGGGCGACGCGGCGGTGGCAGCGTTCCGCGACTACGTGCGCGACGTGCAGAGCGGGGAGTTCCCCGGGCCGGAGCACGCGTACAAGCCGAACCGGGTCTCCGAGCCCCCGCGCAGCGAAGCCGCGAACGGCTCGGTCGTTCCCATTCGCAGGTGAGAAGCCCGCTCAGCGGGCTTCGCGCGCGAGCATCGCGCCGTCTTCCGTCCCGCACCGCTCGGCGCGGGGCGCGGGCGGAGCTGCGCACCCGAAGAGCGCTTCGCCGGTCACGCACTCGAGCGGGAGCGCCGCGGGCTCGTGCGGGCGGAGCAGGAACGTGAGGCCGATATCGCTCGAGCACGCCGCGTCGAGCATCGCCACGTCCTGGGCGGGCAGCTCGAGCGGCGCCGGGAAGTCATCATCGACGGCCAGCGCCTCGTCGGGCTCCTCGCTCGGCAGAGGCTGACGGGTCGGCGGTGGGGCTGGAGGGGTGCCGGGCGCTGGCGCCGTCGGCGGCGGCGCGAGCGCGGCCGTTGGAGGCGGAGCTGCCGTACGCGAGCCCAACACTTCACTCGACGTGCAACCTGCGAGCGCTGCCACGAGCGTGCAGGCGATCATCGACGAGCCGATGCGGCCGAGATGCTCGAGCGGTTTCATGACGTCGAGGAACTGCACGCCCCGAGCCAGCGCCGAGCTGCGCGAAAACACTGGCCGCTACTTTCGCTGAGCTGTCACGTCCTGCGCGAACGATTTCAATCCGTGCGGCGCACAGCACTGTCGAGTTGGGGGCGCGCGGTCACGCTCTCGGCGGAGATATAGATGGCCATGGCCAGGCCCGCCGCAGACAACACCAGAGCCACGGCCAGCGCGAGCTTGGAAGGTGCGAGCCGGGGCAGCACTCCGCGCTGGAGGCTACGGATGCGTCCGACGTACTGGACCGACGCGACGAGCGTGACCATCACGCCGCTCACGATGAGCAGCGTGCCGAGGATCACCGAGAAGGCGGTGGCCTGCACCGGAGAGCCGCTCCGCATCGCCTCCAGCTGGCGGAGAAACAGGCCGAACCGCGCGACGACGAACCCGAACCCCATCATCGCGATGCCGCTCCGGATCCACGCCAGGAACGTCCGGTCCTCGGCGAGATACGTCTTCGGATCGCGGTCGTCGGCGTCGGGAGGCATGGGGGCTCGCGGTGCGCGGGGGCTCGCAGACGCTACCACGATCGTCGTCGTCGCCGGTCCTGCCACGTCGGGAAGGCCGAGCAGTTCGCCTACTTCTTCAGGCGCCCTTCGAGCGTCACGGCGGCGCACGCCAGCATCGACGCCTCGCGCAACAGCTGAAGTACGGCGAGCTTGTCGTCGCCCTCCGGCACGCGCTCGAGGATGACGTTCGCGAAGTGCTTGGCGCCGGCGTGGATCGCCTCGTAGGTCGCGAGCTTCTCGGGCGTCGCATGGTGGTGGGAGAAGACGTAGTCAGGGTCGAACTTGTCGTGGGACATCTCTCATGAATACCAAAAGTCCGGCATCGCTGAACGGTCGAGCTGCCGGAAATCTGCAAGCCATGCACGCGCTCGGCGCCGGAGTCCTGCGCCGCGCCCACGTCTCGCAAGCCCGTGGGCATGCCGACTGCTAGATCAAAGGCGTCCCATGAACGACCTCGGCGCGCACCCCGTGCTGACTCGAGACGACCCCAAGCGGGCGGGCGTGGCGGCCCCGCCGGAGCGCGAGAGCGACGGCTCGCCTCATCGCTACAGCTTCGGCAGCACGGCCGCGATCGTCACGAGCATGGGCATCATCGTGGGCTTCGACGCCGCGACGATGCCCCGAGCTTCGGTCATCACCAGCCTGCTCGTCATCGCCTTCGCCGACAACATCAGCGACTCGCTGAGCATCCACGTCTACCAGGAGTCGGAGAGGCTGGAGTCGAGGGCGGCGTTCCGCGCGACGCTCACCAACTTCCTCGCGCGGCTGCTCGTCGCTTTGAGCTTCGTCGCCCTGGTCGCGCTCCTGCCGCCGAGATGGGCCGTCCCGGCGGCCCTCGTCTGGGGCACCTCCCTGCTCGCCGTGCTCTCGGTCTCGGTAGCCCGCGTGCGTCACGTGAGCCCGTGGATCGAGATGGTGAAGCACGTCGCCGTCGCCGCGCTCGTCATCGCCGTGAGCCGCGCCGCCGCGGCCGCGATCTTCGCCCTGGCGGCCTGAGCCGCGCGGGCGAGGCGGAGGCCTACGGCCGCTTTTCCAGGAACTCCTCGTAGGTCCCGCCGAAGTCCGTCACCTCGGTGTGTCGCTTGCCGTCGCCCTTCGCCGGGTGCAGCTCCATCACGCGCGTGCACACCTCGGAGACGAAGTGCCGGTCGTGGCTCGTCACGACGACCGTCCCGTTGAACAGGCGCAAGCCGTCGAGCAGGCCCTCGATGGACTCGATGTCGAGGTGGTTGGTCGGCTCGTCGAGCACCAGGACGTTGTGCTTCTGCAAGAGCAGCTTGCACAGCAAGAGGCGCGCGAGCTCGCCGCCGCTCAGCGCCTCGACCGGCTTGAGGGCCGCGTCGCCCGAGAAGAGCAGCTTGCCCATGATGCCGCGGATGTGCTCCTGAGGGGCGTTCTTGTCGAACTGATAGAGCCACTCGAAGGCGCTCATCGCGCCCGCCGTCTCGCTCAGCGCCTCGTGATGGTCCTGCGCGAAGTAGCCGACGGAGACGTCGTGGCCCCACTGGAGCTCGCCGGCGTCGGGCGCGAGCACGTCGCGCCGCGTGTCCTCGTCGAGGCCGGGGAAGGCGCCGACGATGAGCTTGAGCAGCGTGGACTTGCCGATACCGTTCGGGCCGGTGACGGCGACCTTGTCGCCGCGGTTGATGTTGAGCGAAGCGCCCTCGAAGATGCTCAGCTCGCCGCCGCCTGCCAGCTTGTAGGCCTTCACGATGCCGGTGGCGCGCAAGACGTCGCGCCCGCTCGGCTTGTCGAACTCGAAGCGGATGAACGGGCGGACGAGGCTCGACCTCTTCGGCCCGCGCGTCTCGATCTGCTCCTCCAGCTTCTCGATCTGCTTGATGCGGCTCTGCGCCTGGTTGCTCTTGCTCTTGTGGGCCCCGAACCGCTGCACGAAGTCCTGGAGCTCGCCGATCCGCTTCTTCGCCGCCGCCGACTGCGCCTCGGCGCGCTGCTTGTTCTCGTACTTCTGCGCGACGAAGTCGTCGTAGCCGCCCGTGTAGACGGTGATGGTGCGGTAGTCGACGTCGGCGATGTGCGTCGCGACGGCGTTCAAGAAGTGCCGGTCGTGCGAGACGCAGACGAGCGTGCCGTGAAAATCGTCGATGAGGAACCTCTCGAGCCAGCGGATCGAGTCGAGGTCGAGGTGGTTGGTCGGCTCGTCGAGGAGCATCACGTCCGGCTTGCCGAAGAGCACCTGCGCGATGAGCACGCGCAGCTTGTAGCCGGTGGGCAGCGTCGTCATCTTGCCGGCGTGCTTGTCGGCCTCGATGCCGAGGCCCTCGAGCAGCGCCGCGGCTTCGCTCTCGGCGACGTAGCCGTTCTCCTCCGCGATGACGCCCTCGAGCTCGCCGAGGCGGATGCCCACCTCGTCCGTCACCTCGCCGGCGAGCAGCGTCTCTTTCTCGCTCATCGCGGCCCAGAGGGCCTTGTTGCCCATGAGCACGGTGTCGAGGATGCGGAAGTCGTCGTACTCGAAATGGTTCTGCTTGAGGACGCCGAGGCGCAGCGAGCCGGGGATTTCGATGGAGCCGGTGTCCGTCTCTTCCGCGCCGGCGAGCATCTTGAGCAAGGTGGACTTGCCGGCGCCGTTTGCCCCGGTGAGGCCGTAGCGTTTTCCGGGGTCGAACTGCATCGAGACGTTCTCGAACAGGATCTTCGGACCGAAGCGTTTGGTGACTTTGTCGAGGAGGATCATGGTGGAGCCGGCGAAACGGAAAGGGCCGCAGCTTCTAGCACAGTTCGGTATCGTGGGAGAATGCGTGACCGCGGTGTGCGTCGTTACAGCGGCGCCAGCTTCGGCGGCCTGGTCGACCTCCCTCGGCTCAAGCGTCCCGACGAACGGCGCCTGGTGTGGCGCCAGGTGCTCGTCGCTCTGGCCCGGTCCGCCAACCGCGATGGGCCCGGCCCGCTCGAGGCCATCCACCCCGACACGCTCGTCGGCGCGGTGAAGGTCGCCCTCGCCGACGGGCTGCTGGACGACACCGAGTGGCTGTCCGAGGCCGCGGCGGGCGCCGCCCTGTACGAGCTCGCGTCGGCGGTGCCGGTCGGCAACGAGCAGCGCGAGGTGGGCCGCCGCGTGCTCGGGCGGCTGCTGCAGGGCAACGCCGAGACGTTCACCGCGATCGCGACGCGCATGGCGTTCGGCACGGGCAAGGGCCTGTCGGGCGCGGGCGTGCGAGCGCGCATCGCCCTCGTCATCGAGCTGCCGCTGTCGGTCGGCATCGCCGACGGCCCGATGTGCCTGGCGTTCGTCGCGCGGCGCCAGCT